>NZ_CAURTV010000009.1:0-68276 GCF_963527515.1 uncultured Cellulomonas sp.
GCGCCGAGCAGCGGCGGGTCGGCGGGCGGCGGCACACGCGGCCGATCGAGCGCCCCGGCGCGCAGCGGTGCACCGCGACCCAAGAGCGGCAGCGGCTACCCCCGCAGCGGCGGCACGGGTCGCCCGCGCGCGGACGGGGTGTCGAGCCGGCCGCGGAAGCCGACCCGCACGCCCGAGGTGACGATCGACGTCCACGACCCCGACGGTGTGCGCCTGCAGAAGGTGCTCGCGGCGGCCGGCCTCGGCTCCCGGCGCTCGTGCGAGGACCTCATCGCGGCCGGTCGTGTGACGGTGGACGGCAACAAGGTGCTCGAGCTCGGCGTGCGCGTGGATCCCCTCACGGCGGTCATCCACGTGGACGGCATGCGCGTGCAGCTGGACTCGTCGATCATCACGATCGCTCTGAACAAGCCGAAGGGCGTCGTCTCGACGATGCACGACCCCGAGGGACGGCCGTCGATCGGGCAGTTCGTGTCCGACCGCGAGGAGCGGCTGTTCCACGTCGGCCGCCTCGACGCGGAGACCGAGGGCCTGATCCTGCTCACCAACGACGGAGACCTGGCCAACCGGCTGTCCCACCCGTCGCACGGGGTCACCAAGGTCTACCTCGTCCAGCTGGAGGGTCGGGTCACGCCCTCGCTCGGTGCGCGGCTGCTCAAGGGCGTCGAGCTCGAGGACGGGCTGGCCAAGGTCGACAAGTTCCAGGTCGTGCAGACCACCCCGCAGGCGAGCCTGGTGGAGATCGAGCTGCACGAGGGCCGCAACCGCATCGTCCGACGGATCTTCGACGAGGTCGGCTACCCGGTCACCCAGCTGGTCCGCACGCAGATCGGCCCGATCCGCCTGGGCGACCTCAAGCCCGGCCGCACGCGGGTGCTGTCCAAGACCGAGGTGGGCTCCCTGATGACTCGGGTGGGCATGTGACGCTGGCGACGAGAGGGCCGGTGCGCATCGTCGGCACCGGCCTGCTGGGCACGTCGGTGGGGCTGGCGCTCGCCACCCACGGCGTCGACGTCGTCCTGCACGCCCCCTCCCGCACCGCCCTGGCGCTCGCGCGCGACGTCGGGGCGGGTCGCCCGGCCCGCCCGGACGACGCGCCCCCGGTGCTGGTCGTCGTCGCCGCGCCGCCGGACGTGACCGCGGACGTCGTGCGTGCCGAGCTGGAGGCGTACCCCGACGCCGTGGTCACCGACGTCGCCAGCGTCAAGGGGTACGTGCTCGCGGAGCTGCGGGCCGGCGGCGCCGACCTGACCCGCTACGTCGGATCCCACCCGATGGCCGGTCGGGAGCGTTCCGGCCCGTCCGCGGCCGTGCCGGACCTGTTCCTCGGCCGCCCCTGGGTGATCGCCGACTCGGGGTCCTCGCGGCCGGACGCGATCCTGGCCGTCCGAGCCCTCGCCGTCGACCTCGGTGCCCTGCCGGTGACGATGGACGCCGACGCGCACGACGCCGCCGTCGCGGCCGTCTCGCACGTGCCGCAGGTCGCCGCGAGCCTCGTGGCCGCCCGCCTGCGCGGTGCCGACGAGGCTGCGCTCGGGCTGGCGGGCCAGGGGCTGCGGGACGTCACCCGGCTCGCGGCGTCGGACCCGGCCCTGTGGACCTCGATCCTGGCCGCCAACGCCTCCGCGGTCCGCGCCGTCCTGGTGGACCTGCGCACCGATCTCGACGCCGTCATCGGCGCGCTCGGTCAGGCTGCCGCGGCGGACGGCCCCGAGACGGTCGAGCAGGGCGCGCTGGCCACCCTGGCGCAGGCGATCTCGGACGGCAACGCCGGTGTCGCGCGCATCCCGGGCAAGCACGGCGGCGCCCAGCGCCTCTACGGCGTGGTCACGGTGCTGGTCCCGGACGCACCGGGCGAGCTGGCGCGCCTGCTCACCGAGGTGGGGGAGGCGGGGGTCAACCTCGAGGACCTGCACCTCGAGCACGCCGCCGGGCGCCCGGTCGGCATGGCAGCGATCTCGGTGCTGCCCGGCAGCGTGGAGCACCTCGAGGCGGAGCTGACGGCCCGCGGATGGAGACTGGTGAGTTGAGCACGTCGATGGTGGTCGCGATCGACGGCCCGTCGGGATCGGGCAAGTCGAGCGTCTCCCGGGGGGTTGCACGCGCGCTGGGGCTGGCGTACCTCGACACCGGCGCGATGTACCGCGCCGCGACCTGGTGGTGCCTGCACCGGGGGGTGCCGCTCACGGACGTCGCCGCGGTGGCGGAGCAGGTCAGGGGGCTGCCCCTGGAGATGGGGGTCGACCCGGAGCGCCCGACCGTGCACGTCGACGGCGTCGACATCGGCGACGCGATCCGGGAGACGGCGATCTCCGCGGCGGTCAGCGCCGTCGCGACGAACCTCGAGGTGCGTGCGGAGCTGGGCAGGCTGCAGCGGGCGGCCATCGAGGGGTCGCGCGAGCCCGGCTCGTTCTCCGGCGGTCGTGGGATCGTCGCCGAGGGCCGGGACATCACCACTGTCGTCGCACCCGACGCCGACGTCCGGGTGCTGCTCACCGCGAGCGAGGACGCCCGGTTGGCTCGGCGCGCGCTGGACGTGCACGGGAGCGACGACGCGGCGGCGGTGGAGGCCACGCGCGACCAGGTGCTGCGCCGCGACGCCGACGACTCGACCGTCGTGCAGTTCCACGTCGCGGCGGACGGCGTGGCCACCGTCGACTCGTCGCACCTCGACCTCGACCAGACCGTGCAGGCCGTGCTCGACGTCGTCGCGCAGGTCACCGGCTCGCGCGCGTGAGCTCCGACGGTCCGTCGCCGCGCGGTCCGCGCTGGTCGCGCTGGATCGGGCGGTTCCTGGCGCGGGTGGTCTGGCGCACCGACGTCGTCGGCGCCGGCAACGTGCCGGCCGAGGGGCCGGTGCTGTTCGCCGCCAACCACACGGGCGTCATCGACGGCCCGCTCCTGCTGGGGGTCGCGCCCCGGCCGTCGCACATCCTGGTCAAGGAAGAGATGTTCTGGGGTCCGGTCGGGACGGTGCTGCGCGCCGCCGGCCAGATCCCCGTGGACCGCGCGGGAGGGCGGACGGCGCTGACCAGCGCGCTGGCGGTGCTGAAGCGCGGAGGTGTCGTCGGGGTGTTCCCGGAGGGCAACCGGGGACGCGGGGACGCGGCGAACGCCCGTGCAGGGATCGCGTGGCTCGCCCTGAACGGCCACGCGCCCGTGGTGCCCGTCGCGGTGCTGGGCACGCGCCGGACGGGGGAGTCGGTCAACCGGCTGCCCGGGCTGCGGCGTCGGCTCGCGATCGAGTTCGGGCGTCCCCTCGTGCTTGAGCGGTCCGCCGGCACGTCGGGTCGGGTCGCTCTCGAGCAGGCCAACGAGGCGATCCGGGCGGCGCTGGTCGAGCTGGTGGACGAGGCCGTGGCCCGCACCGGCCTGGCGCTGCCCACCGACGACCCCAACCGGGAACGCGCGCTCTGACATGGACTGGCAGTGGGACCCCACGCTGTTCGCCGGCACCGCCGCGCACTACGTGGTGGGCCGCCTGCCCTATCCGCCGGCCCTGGCCGACGCGCTGCGGGACGCGCTGGGTCTGGACGGCACCGGCCGGCTGCTCGACGTGGGCTGCGGTCCGGGGTCGCTGACACTGCTGCTGGCGCCGCTGTTCGCCGAGGCGGTCGGCGTGGACCCGGATCCCGGGATGCTCGACGAGGCGGCCCGCGCGGCGGGCACGGCACCGGTGCGCTGGCGCCGCATGCGCGCCGAGGAGCTGCCGGCCGATCTCGGCTCCTTCCGGACCGTGGTGTTCGCGCAGTCCTTCCACTGGATGGACCAGCCGCTGGTCGCCCACCGCGTGCGCGGCATTCTCGACCCCGGCGGCGCCTGGGTGCACGTCTCGGCGATCACCCACCGCGGCGTGGCCGAGGAACTGCCGCTGCCGCACCCCCGTCCGCCGTGGGACCGTATCGACGCCCTGGTGGCCGACCACCTCGGCCCGGTGCCTCGGGCGGGGCGGGGGACGCGGCCGCAGGGCAGCCGAGGCGGCGAGGAGGACGTGATGCGAGCTGCCGGGTACGCCGGACCGGAGCGCCTCGTCATCCCGCGCGCCGAGCCGGTCGAGCGGTCCACCGACGGCGTGGTCGCGGCCGTCCTGTCGCTCTCGAGCTCCGCGCCGCACCTGTTCGCCGACCGGCTCGACGACTTCGAGCGCGACCTGCGCGAGGTCCTCGGCCCGGGCCCCTTCTCCGAGCTGCTGCCCGACGTCGAGGTCGCCGTCTGGCGCCCGTGACGGGGCTCTCGCACCGGTAGTCGTCGTGCGGTCGGCGCACCTGGGACAATGGGCGCATGACTGAGCCCGATCCGACCCCCGCGCTGCCCGACGAGGCCACCGAAGCCGACCGTGAGCGGGCGCTGCGCGCAGGGCTCACCGAGTACGAGCTCGAGGACGAGGACCTTGCCCTCCTGCACGCCGGTGACGTCGGGGAGATCGGCGAGGAGCCGGTCGTCGTCTACCCGGTGCTCGCCGTCGTCGGCCGCCCGAACGTCGGCAAGTCCACCCTGGTCAACCGCATCCTCGGACGCCGCGAGGCCGTCGTCGAGGACAAGCCGGGCGTCACGCGCGACCGGGTGAGCTACCCCGCGGACTGGTCCGGCAAGCGGTTCACGCTGGTCGACACCGGTGGCTGGGAGGTGGACGTCGCCGGCATCGAGGCGCGCGTCGCCCAGCAGGCCGAGGTCGCGATCTCGCTGGCCGACGCGGTGATCTTCGTCGTCGACGCCACCGTCGGCGTCACCGAGACCGACACCCAGGTGGTCAAGCTGCTCCGCAAGGCCGGCAAGCCGGTCGTGCTCTGCGCCAACAAGGTCGACGGCCCCGCGGGCGAGGCCGACGCCGCGAACCTCTGGTCCCTCGGGCTGGGGGAGCCGTTCCCGGTCTCCGCCCTGCACGGCCGCGGGACCGGCGACCTGCTCGACGCCGCCATCGAGGCGCTCCCCGAGGTCTCCGCGCACGGCACCCCGATCCCCGACGGACCCCGCCGCGTCGCGCTGGTCGGACGCCCGAACGTCGGCAAGTCCTCGCTGCTCAACAAGGTGCTGGGCACCGAGCGCGTCGTCGTCGACTCCGTCGCCGGCACCACGCGGGACCCGGTCGACGAGCTGGTCGCGCTCAAGGGCAAGCCGTGGGTGTTCGTCGACACCGCCGGCATCCGCCGCCGCGTGCACCAGACGTCCGGCGCCGACTTCTACGCCTCGCTGCGCACACAGGCCGCGATCGAGAAGGCCGAGGTCGCCGTCGTGCTCGTCGACGCGTCGGTGAAGCTGACCGAGCAGGACACGCGAGTGATCACGCAGGTCATCGAGGCGGGCCGCGCGCTGGTCATCGCGTACAACAAGTGGGACCTCATGGACGAGGACCGCCGCCCGTTCCTCGAGCGCGAGATCGAGCAGGACCTGGTGCAGGTGCAGTGGGCGCCGCGGGTGAACATCTCCGCGAAGACCGGCTGGCACACCGACCGCATGGTCCCCGCGCTCGAGCGGGCGCTGGAGTCCTGGGACACCCGCATCTCCACCGGCCGCCTCAACGCGTTCCTCGGCGAGCTCGTCGCCGCCCACCCGCACCCGCTGCGCGGCGGCAAGCAGCCCCGCATCCTGTTCGCGACGCAGGCCTCCACCCGGCCGCCCCGCTTCGTCATCTTCGCGACCGGCTTCCTCGACCCGGGCTACCGCCGCTACATCGAGCGCCGCCTGCGGGAGACGTTCGGGTTCGAGGGCACGCCCATCTCGATCTCCGTCCGGGTGCGGGAGAAGCGCAAGCGGTGACGCCCGACGGGCCGGTGCAGCCTCGGCGAGCCCTGCTGAGGCTCGGCCTGCCGCGCGACCCCGCGTCGAGCAGCCACATCACCGGCTTCCTGGTGATCACGCTGGCCACGGTGATCCTCACGCGCCTGCTGCTGAGTCTCACGGGATACCCGCAGCTGGGCGGCGGGGGAGTGCACGTCTCCCACGTCCTGTGGGGCGGTCTGCTCATGGCCCTGGCGTTCATCGTGCTGATGACGTTCCTCGGGCCGGTCGTGCGCCGGTTCGGGGTGCTGCTCGCGGGCATCGGGTTCGGGCTGTTCATCGACGAGGTCGGCAAGTTCGTGACGTCCGACTACGACTACTTCTGGGAGCCGACGGCGGCCCTGATCTACCTCGTCGTCATCGCGCTGGGCCTGTTCGCCGACGTCCTGCAGCGCCGGCACCCGCGCGACCCGGCCGAGTTCCTGGCCGCCGCCACCGACCAGGCCGTCGCAGGCCTCGCCGGTGGCTTCAGCACCCGCGAGCGGACCCGGGCGCGCTGGTACCTGTCCCAGGCCGGTGACGTCCACGGCGCCGACGAGGTCCGTGCGCTGCTCGACGTCGTCGAGCACGACGCGGCCGAGGTCCCCGACCCGATCGGTGTCATGTCGCAGTGGATCGTGCGAGCGTCCCGCTGGCTCGTGCGCGCCCGCTGGGTGCCCTGGGTGACTGTGGCGATCCTCGTCGCCACCTCCGTCGTCACGCTCGGCCGTGGTGTCTACGGCTGGACCGCCTCCGCCGACCAGCCGGCGTGGCTCGTGGTCGGCGTGCTGCTCAGCGGGTTCGCGTCGACGGCTTTCGCGATCGTCGGCCTCGTGCGAGTCCGCCGCGACCGCGAGGCCGGGTACCGCTGGTTCCGACGGGCCGCCCTCGTCGCGCTCCTGATCACGCAGATCTTCCTGTTCCGGCTCTCGCCCTGGGACGCCACGATCGGCCTGGTGATCGACCTGGTGATCCTCGGGGTCGTCGCCGCCGAGCTCGACGTGATCGCCGGTGACCGGAGCACCTCACCCGTGGGGTAGAGTTTCGGAGGCTTCTGCGGGAGCCATCGGGCTGTGGCGCAGCTTGGTAGCGCACTTGACTGGGGGTCAAGGGGTCGCAGGTTCAAATCCTGTCAGCCCGACAGTGAAAGCGCAGGTCAGAGGCTTCTAGGGGTCATCCTAGCAAGCCTCTGACCTTCTCTTTTTGGCCCGGCGGGAAACATCTCGGGAAACATCTCGCCGCGTACGCGGGTGCACAGAGGTGTGTGGGGCAGTGCCTGGGTGGATTTGCGGGGGTCGAGGTGGCGTCGTCGGCGGGTGGGGGGACGACGTCGTCGGTGCGGGTTGCGGTGCGGTGAGCGCGTGCGGGGTCGGGTCGGCCTTCTGAGGTGAGGACGCGACGGGACGGGGGAGTGACGATGGCGGGTCAGACGGCGAGGCAAATGGCGCGTCGGGCGGCGTTGGATGCTCAGGCGCGGATGCGGGCACGTCGACTGGAGCAAGAGCGGCGGCGCGACGCGCTGGGGGTGGTGGTCGTGTCGGCGCTGGCGGAGCGGGACGCGGTGGTCGCGGCGTGTGAAGCGCGGGCCGGGGCGGCGCTGGGGAAGCTGACCGGCGAGGAAGGGCTGAGCCTGGCGCAGGCGGTGCAGTGGTGTGGCGGGACGGATCTGCTGACCGCGCGTGAGGCGGCGCGGTTGCGGCAGGCGTCACGGCCGGCGGCGAGCAGTTCGCACTCGGCAGCCGGGGACGGTGGTCCGGGTGCCCGCGCGGTTGGGTGAGGCGGGGCGTCGGCGCTCGCGGCCGGGTGCGTGGCGACGGAGCTCGTAGAGCGATACCGGGCGAAGGTGGTTGTGGTGACGGCTTGGACCGCCGGTGGCGGACCGGCGCGGTGAGATGGCGTGGACACGGGCGGTTCTGGCTGGCGCCGCGCCGGGTCGTCGTCGCGCACCGGTTTGTGGGGTGGTCTCGCGTCCGTCCTCGCCGAGCTGCGGCCGACGCGGTCTACTCGGCGCTCTCGTCCTCGGAGCTGGCCGGCATCGAGGACGTCGTACCGACGCTTGCGGGTCCTTCAGCGGCCGCGAGCTGAGCGTTAGGCTTTATGAGCGCATCCCGCTCGGACTCGGGAAGCCTCATGGACTCGGCGAGGACGGCAGCGAACGCCAGGATCTGCACGTCGTCGGTGTCAGGGTGAAAGGCCCACCTGAGGTCGACGTCGCGCGCGACGAGGTCGACCTCCGAACGCCCGCCCTCACCTTTGGCGGTCCTCGCCCGGACGTAACGCACGTCGTCGAGCAGGATGCGTCGCCCGATCTTGGCTTCCTGTCGCAGTGTGTTCGCCCTTGCGGTGAGGATGCGGTGGTCAGTGACCGCGACCACGGTCGCCCAGCCCTCGGGGTCGATCCGGCTCAGGACGCTTTGGCCGACAGCTCTGACGACATCGCCCTCGTCGCGTTGGTAGCAGAAGGCGATGCACCGCAGAGTCTCGTCCTGACCGACGAACCACCGCAGGACCCGAAGGTAGGGGGCGAGGTCCAGGCCTTTGAGCGCGCAGACGATCCCCGGAGCTTCGACGGATGGGGCCGGCGGGCGAAGGGCGTCGGCAAGGGGCTCGATCACCTTGAGCAGCTGGGTACTGGTGAGGCGGGCGGAGTTGGAGTCCCTTCTCCTTCGGCCCACGGGAATCGTCCGTCGTCCAGGAACCTCGGCGATGATCTGCAGCTCTCGTGTCAGGTCATCGACGAGGTGGGTTGCCTCGGAGAGCGCCGGCTCGAGCTCGTTGCGGGTGTCGCGGACGATGATGTCGACGAGCCGAGCCTCGTCAGGATCCTCGGCGCCTGCGGTCCGAGCTTTGCCAGCATGAAGGGCCTGGTACCCGGTCCACGCCTGTAGTGAGGACATGAGCGCGTGGGAGTCGAAGAGGATCGCCTCGGCGTTGGTGTCGAGGTACTGACGGCGCGCGCCCGTGTCGAGTCGCTCGATCTTCGTGACGTGGTTGCCGACATTGCGGCGGTACCGGTCGAGTTGCGTGCGCAGCGGCGCCCCGTTCCCGGAGACGGTGTCCCATAGCGAGGGTGGGACCGACTCGAGCTCGCGCGCTTGGTTGAGCGCACGATCGATGGCTGCGACGTGTCCGGTGAGTTCGTCCCACCGTCCTTGGCGTATCTCCGTGAGGACCTGGTTCGTCAGGGCGATGTTCGTTCTGACCAGTCCGGTGATCTGGTTCAGCTGCATCTGCAGAGCGACCATCGCCACCGCCGGCCCGATCGCGACCGCTACCGTGGCTGCACTTGCTGCGGTCAAGGGGATGAAGCGGGCCTGCGCGACCAGCTCGCCGTTCATCCACACGGAGCCGAGGTTCGCGCCATCCTTGACCGCGAGGACGGCGCCGTTGTTGAGCAGCGCTTGTGTGGCGGAGTTGACCCGGTACAGACCCTGTGCGCTGGACATGGCGTTCGCGATGCTGCCGCCGACGGTTGCCGAGTTCCCGACGAGGGAGGCGAGAGTCGTGGTGAGGAGCATGCGGTCCGTGGCGGGCACGAGGCCGAAGTCAACGAGGTCGAGCTGGAGCGCCTCGGGGACCTTACCGAAGACGACGGCGACACCGGGCAGCACCTCGATGAGCGCGGTCGTCGGCTCCTGGTCGGTATTCGCGTCGGGCGCAAGGCCGTCGGTGAGACCCGAGTCGGCCGCGTTCTGAACCCCGCCGTCTGGCTCGTCGCTACTCGTCGAGTCCAGTGCGTCCTGCATGCCTTCTCCTTCGGCGAGAGCGCGCGACGGCCGCCGTCGGCATCGTCGCCGAAGTCTATGGCGCGCCTCGGTGCTGCAGCCCCGGCTATTGGTCTGAGCGAGGGCCTGACCAGGCACGGCGCGACGCTGACCGCCGCGGTGCGGGGGCCCGAGCGCGTCGCCGCCCGAGGTCGACACGCTCGCCATTGTTGGTGCCGAGCACCCGCCGCTTGTCCTCGACCACCATCACGAACCTCGCGGCCTTCGGGAAGAGAGACCGCGAAGGGTCTCCGACAAGGTCGGGAGGAGTCATGGTTGGGCACGAGGAACTGGTCGTCGCGGACGCCCACCTTCACCGCGCCAGGAGGAAGCTCGAGGGATCGATTTCGGAGTGCGGAAAGGGCGGGGCATGGGTCGAGGCGCTCGATCGCGTTCCCTCGTCGCGTCAGCTGCAGCAGGCGTCGGCGGGTCTGAAGCGCGCGCTCGTCTACCTACACGCTGCACATGAGGTGATTGGTGACGTTGCCGACGACGTCGCTCAGGGCGCGACCGCTCAAGTGCTCGGGGACCTGCGCCTGCTCGAAAGGCAGTGCGCGATGGTGGACGAATTGAGCGGCCACGTCGCTCGGCAGTTGGCAATGACGACGCTGGGTGACAGCACTCTGGACGAGCGTGGTCGTGGTCTCGCGATCGTGCAGAACAGGATCGACGAGGCGCGGTCCAGCGCTCAGTCTGCCGGGCGTTTGGCCAGCGCGCTCGCGGCCAGAGCCCACCTGTCCGCCTCGGACCGGGCGGATGCCGTTGTCCAGCGTCTGACGGCGGAACAGCAGAGTTGTCGGCTGGCGCGGCTGTCCGAGGGTGTGCTCGGCGTGCCGCGCTGACCGCACGAGCGGCGCTCGTCCTACTCTGCCCGCGGCCGAAACATCAGAGCGTCACCAGACCGAGCGGCGGCCGCTGCGTTCCAGATGGGGCCAGGGCACGCAGGCGTGTCCTCACGGCATCGCTATCCGGACACGTGCGCAGGAACGCGGCCAGGTGGTCACCGAGCCCAGCATGGGCGACACCCTCGTCGCCGGCGCGAACGAGCAGTTCCCACCACCGGTGCTCCCAGACCGGCAGTGCGTAGTTGAGCGCGCCGATGAAGGCGACGCTCAGGGCGAGCCCGAGGTGCCCACCGGTGATCGTCTGGACGACGGCCACAGCCACGATGATCGCCCGCAGCTTCCAGGCAGCTCGGGCGAACGGCACTCGGACACCCCACCGGCAGAGGGCGCGGACCGTCGCGCGCATCGCTCGCCACGGCGTCGAGACGCTTCGAATCACGAGGTCGCTGCGCGTCAAGCCCGCGCTCACCAGGACCGCCGCGTGCGCAATGACTGCGGCTGCTCTCCGAGTGGGGAGTTCGTCGAGGGCAACAGCCTCGATCAATCCCGTCGAGATGACGACAGTGCGCCGGCCGACGCCGAGGGCGCCGATCACTGGGGATCGCTGCACGCGAAGGTCGACGAGTGGCGGTCCCAGCCCAGCCCGGCACAGTTCGGTCAGCACGGCTGCCAAGTCTTCGCGCTCGGAGGGTCGAAGCCGACGGGCGCTCACAGCCATCGCAGCGGTGCCTCCTTCGCAGGTGCGGTGCCACGCTGCCGCGAGTAGGACGACCAGGGCAAGTGCAGTGGGAGCCGCAGCTTTCGGCGGGATGGCGGCGAGGGCGAGCCCGACCATCACGACGCTGACCACCACCCCGGGGCCGATCGCCAGGGCCTTCACGATCCACGCCGGCATCGTCGTCACCTCCATTCGCACCAGTGCGAGACGACGCCTGGTCGAGTCCGCATGACCGCCGGGGCGTCGTCGGCCGGCCTTCGGCCGCTGAGGGAACTGTCCACCGATCCACCCACACGACACCGCCGTCCACAGCTCGCGCTGCGCACAGCGGGTTCGTAGCCGGGTGTGAACCGATGGGGGTGGTCCGACCCGACGAAGGGAGCAGGTCGGTGAGCGAGCCAGGCATCGTCGATCCGACGACCTCATGGATTGAGGTTGTCGCGCTGTTGTCAGCGGCAGCCGGCACGGCCCTGACCGGGAGCCCAATGGGCCCCGCGCCGCACTCGTTGGCCCTGGGCGCGCACATCGTCGCGGCCGACGCCCTCGAGCTGCTACCGCTCGAGGTCGACAGCGCCCTCGACGACGTCATCGCGCCGATTGGAGCGACGCTGGTCGAGCTCATCCGCGCGGCCCATCTGGCCGCTGGTCGCCACCCGGTCGAGTCGCTGCCCGAGGGCGCCGGCGCGGTGATCGATTCGCTGGACGCCCTCGTCACTGAAGCGAGGGCGGTCTCGTGACCGCGACGGTGAACGCCACGCCCGTCCCAGCCCACGCGCAGCCGGACGACGAGCGGACGGTCGCCGACCTTCTGCTGGACGCCGACATCGCTGCCCGCGAACTGCTGTGGGATGCGCCTCCAGACACCGCGAAGGCCAAGGCGCGCTCGTGGGGCGAGATCATCGAGGCGGCCGCCGAGCTCTGGTCGTCGTTCCCGGACCGGTCCGACAACCCGAGCATGGACCGCATCGACAAGCTCACGGCAGGGATGCACCGCAACCAGCAGCGCACCGGCTGGCCGGGACCCGGCGACGGCGACCCCCACCTGGACCGGGTCGTAGAGAACCTCGCTCGGGCGACCGAGATGATCTCCTCCCGACGACACCCGACCGCACCACTCAGCGAACCCGGGCACCTGGACTCCGAAGCCGCCCGGACCCGAATCATGCACGTGGTCTACGTCGCGTCCCACGGCGTGGGGCAGGCACTGCGGCAGTACAACCGTGACCTTCGCCGCGTCCTCGACGCCAAGCATCGCCTCGCCGAGGGCGAGTCAGCCGACCAGTCGCACAACCTGCTGGTGCGCGTCGGAGCAGCCGAACAGCTCGCGGCGTCCTATCTGCAGGGCCGCTGGCCTGCAGCGCTGACCGGGCAGCACCGCGAACCTGTCGAGCCTGCCCGCCTCGAGTGGGCGGTGGCCCGCTGGGACGTCCAGGCTCGTCGGACCCTGGCCGGGGCGCCGAACGCGGCCGACGTGCTGTTCGCTGTGGTGGTCGAGCGGGACCTGACGCTGAGCGGCGGCCGGATCCTGGCCGGAGCTGCAGATTTCGGCGTTCTTGACGCCGAACAGCACGACCAGCGGCTGCAGCCGGCACTCGGCGCACTCGACGAGGCGTGGACGCGACTGGGCAGCGACCTCGGCCACCTGACGGGGCGAAGCCACCGGGTCGACGTCAACTTGAAGCACGCGGGTGCTGAGCTGCGTGCGTCGCTGCGGGAGATCACCGCTGATCTGGGCGCTAATGCCGAGCCGGCGACCATGGTCGAGCGCGCAGACCTTTGGTCGGCGAGCCTTGAGGTGCATCGGGGGATCGTCGCCGCAGTCGACCTAAGCTATGTCCTGCGCGACGTGGTGACCGATCCCGACCTGACCGCCCCCGCCCGCGGCGTGCAGGCCGCGTGCCTGCGTCTCGTCGACCAGCCCGCCCTGGGCGCATGGATCGACGCGCGCGACGCGTACGCGAACCGGTCCGTGCCCCTTCCCGACGCGCTCCGCCAGTCGTTGGCTGGCCGCTGCGATGGCGTGGTGGATGCCGCGTTACAGGTTGACTCGGCCGGCACGTTCTTGGGTGCCAGCCACCCGAGCAGCGTGGGTACCAGGCCGGTTGATGGTCGTGCCCACGAGGAGCGCTCGATCGGCCTGCCGCCCCGGCCCGGGCCGGGCTACGGCTGCGACCGGTGACAAGAAGCGGGGTGCGTCGACTCGTGCCCGCGAGACGCCGAGAGGACCAGTCATGCCACCCAGGCCCGACCCGAGCGGTGAAGCCATCGCCGCTCTGACAGCCGCAGCACGGGGTACTCGCACCATCGGTGCCGGCACGCAGTAAGAGCACACGGAGCCGGTCGACTCCGGCGAGATCGCCTGCCACGTCCTCACCGCGGTCGCGGCCAACATCGGCAGCGTGGAGAAGCTGCTTGCTGGACCCGGATCCTGGGAGGCCGACTACGTCCGCCAGATTGTCCACGGCACGGCCGGCGACCGCCCAGAGGTTCTTGCAGCATGGCGGACTAAGGCCCTCAAGGCGCTCTTTGAGGCTGACCAGCGGCACCGGCGAGGTGTGCGGCTCGTATCCGGTCGCTACGGGCAGGACGCCGGACGTGCAGCCCACGCGGTGACGACCATCAGAGTCACCGGGGGCCGCGAACTGCCACCCCGCTCGGTTCGACCGGCCATCGGAATGGGTTGCCCGTGGTGCTGGTCCGCTCAGCTCAGCAGTCGCACGGGAGTGTCGTCGACGCCTGAAGACTGATCAGGGATCGACGGGGGCGGTTCCAGTGGACGTCGCAACAGGTCCTGGATCCTGGAGGCCGGTCTGGTGCTACGCCATGAGATCCTCCAGCGCGTCCGCGAGGTCGTCAGTCTTGCGAGTTCGGCGATCCCGAAGGAGAGCGATTACGTCCCCTACCCCGTCGAGCCAACCCCCCGCGATGCCTGCCAGGGCAATATGGCGCGCGAGACGTAGCACATGCTCCTCGCCGCTGAGGATGCACATGGCTGGCAGCATCCCGCACATCTGTCGGAATCCCGCGGCCGCATTTCCGCTTACCTCGCAGAGACGGGCATGTCGGGGCCGCACAAGCACTTCCAAACGAAGGTATGCAGTAACTGTATCCGAACCCACCTCTGTACGGTCATCGGTATAGTTTGACGCAACTTTGCTCGCTCTTGAGTAAAGGTCACGGAATGCGGCCCCGCGATCGACCGAGAAGAACCAGACCGCTTCATCTGCTTCGAGCAGCCACTGTTCAAGTTGATCGGCCGCAGATCCGACAAGATCGCCAGTCATGTTTTTGGCGTACCGTCCTAGTCTGCCGCGCCGGTAGACCCACTCGGGTACAGCTGAGGAGTGGTCTCCGATATCAGCCTCGATCTGGAGCTCGTGCTCCATCCCGGTGAGATCTTCTGCAGCAATTCTCGCAATGATCTTTTCGGCCTGCGGGTCGCGCAGCAGGCGCTGAAGCAGCGCCACGCCAGGCAGCACCGCCTCATCGGGGACGGACATCTGCACCCACCGCGTAAGTTGGAGCGCTGAGACTCCTGAACCCGTGCCAATCGCCGCGCGTACGCTCTTCAGCGCGGGGCGCAGTAGACGAGGCAGAAGTCGCGCACCCCAGGTCGAGTCGAAGCGCAATCGAGCGTAGTGGTGAAGCGATCGATTGAGATCGCTGGGATCACGATCTCCAAATTGACGAATTGTAGCGCGTGCTCCAGGATCCTCAAAAACAGACGCATGGGCCTCAGATGTCGCAGTTACAACGGCGCGCTGTGTGGTCGCGTCCTGGGCATCGAACGTGTTCCCACCCGCGCTCCGATCGAGAGCGGCGAGATGTTGCGGGATAGAAAGCCTGAGCACACGGGCGATCTCCTCGACCTCGTCGACGAACTCCCAGTGGGTTGAGTCGTCATTGTCTGGGAAGTGCGGAAACTGCCGGAGGGCATCCCGCAATGGCTGCTTTGGCCGGGGATAGGGTTCTTGGCTGCGGCAGAGATCAGCGATCTCGACGAGTGTGCCTGTCAAGTCATCGGCCATTGTGAGCAGGCGTTCCGGGATCCAGGTCTCGAGAGCAACCTGCTTTATGGACTGGTAGCGATCGGCTGGCGAAGGGTGAGATATCGGTCGCGCAGGAAAGTAAGTGTTCTCGACGAGACCTTGAGCTTCAAACGCGAGACGTATTCCACACAGCGCCTTGACGAGTTCGAACTGCTCATTCTCTTCAAGGGGGTGACCGATGAATCGGGCGAGCGTGCACGCCGTGGCTCCTGCGTCCGCCTCAATCTCTTGTTCGGCCTGCAGTCTGGAACTCGTATCGGTCGGCGACGGACTATCTGCGTCAAGATGACCCTGGAGGATGTGCTGAACTTCATGGTGGACCATGAAGCGCTCGGCGTGAAGGGTCGCGCCAAGCGCGATATCCAATTGACGTTCGGTGACCCACACGGGCGTTGGAAGTACGAACGAATCGGCGACCTGCCCTGATCCGAAATAGCACCTGGCCAGTCGCGCAAGTATTTCTATCGGGATCTCCCGGCCCGCGCTCTCCAGGTCGGCGTCTTCGTCGTCGCCTTCTTGGCGCACGATCCATCGTACGATCATTAGCTTTGCGAGGAAGTATAGCGTTGCAGGAATACCGTCATCGATTGCGATGAGGAAGGACCCAGGGGTCCGAACAGTCATCGCGCTCCATTTGCCGGAGGGCACGAAAGTCAGCAGAGTGCGGGCGAGATTAGCGCGGTTCGCGGCTAGCGAAGTTGAAGGTGGCAGCATGGCGACATCAGATGTGACGTCATCCAGGAGGGATGCAGCGAGGGATACGAGCCAGCTACCATCGCCTCCGCCTCGGAGAGCGGTAGCAAATTCCGCGTTGGTAGAAGTGAAACCAAGGCTGATCGCTTCTTGAACAAAAGCGAGCGAGCGGTCGCGTTGGGCGGGCGAGATGTAGCTGCTCTCCACTGCAAGCAGAGTGATCGCATCAGCCAGCCTCTTGGCGGGTCCACGCGGATCCTGGTGCACGCACGCCACCTCTTCAGAGATGGGTGCGGCAGTACGCGGCGAGACCCCGCCTGGTAAGAATCACTGCGAAGACTGCCACCACCTCACGATTCATAAGGCCCGCAAGGGTGTCGATCAAGGTAGCCGCCTCCACCGCCGCACTGAGGCTCGACCCTCCCGTTATGAACACGCGAACCGCGTCAGAAGAGCAGATCTGCTCTTGATACTGTCGCGCATGCTCCTCAAACCATGCCTTTCCCAGGCGGATGTATGAGGACGGGTCGCCCGGACCGAACTCCCTTGGGCTCACTGAGCGGCCCAGAGCCTCAAACAGCTCGTCGTCGCTTAGGAGGACTAGCTCTTCGGGTGCTGTCATGCGGAGAGCATACTGGCGCCCTGACGGTCGGCGCAGGCTCCATTGCCCGCCGACTCGGGGGTGGATGTCGGGGTCGTCGGGGCTTGACCCCGAGTCGTGGACACGCGATTAGGGTTATGCGGCTTCCCTCGGAGTAGCGGTGGGGAGCCTGGCCCGTTTCCGGGGGCACTTTCAGTTGGTTGATCGTGCCGCCGCGGTCGGGCGGTGGGAAGGTTCTCGTGCTTGACGCGTGCGGCTCAAGCACTGCGTCAGGATCCGCGGGTCTCGCTGACCGTGCTGGCCACTCACGACTGGTACAGCCGCGTCACTCTCCTCGGGCACGCAATCAACGTTCTGCCTGACCCGGACCTGGTCGGCATCGATCGCCTCTCGCGCCACGACACGGGCCACGAAAACGCAGGCCGGACCGTTGAGAGGCGGAGCTGCTGGCTGGAGAACGACCGATGGACGGGCTGGGGCAAGCTCAAGAGCTGAACCCGACCTCGGCATTCGCTCAGTCCGTGGCAATGCATTTGCGGACGGTGCCCTGCCGGCGGGGCGCGTCAGGAGCGCCACTGTGTCGACAGGTCGATAAGCATGGTGCCCGTCTGCCCCCGCCTCGTGCGGACGACGCCGTGCGCCGCGACGGCCGCGAGCACGGCCCTTTATCGCCGTCCTCCCGGGACGTCGCGGTCGATCTGGCAGCCGGGGACGATGAACTGGGAGATGATCTTGCAACGTGCGTAGCTAGCGTGCCGACAGGGCCATGCTCGCCGGCAGACCGGTCATCGCGGCCCGGGGCGACAAGGGAAGAGTCCGCCGCCAGTCCGCAAGCAATCCGCGAATGGTCCAGTCGCAGCCGAAAAGTGCCACTCGTCACGCGCAGCGCGACGGCGGTATCTGTCCAGATCAGCCGACTGAGCCGTCTCTCCCAAGCAAGGTCCAGCAACGACCCGTGCGCGAGCGAACACAACCCGGCCGTAGGTGCCGGCCGAGTACGCCTCGTCGGCGAGCACTGCATCGGGTGTGGTGCGCGGACGACCAGCGCCCAGGCGGGGGACGCGGATGTCCGCCAGGACTCCGCCGAGCGGGGTGCCGTCGTTGCGGTGTCCGCCAGTGATGACCGCGGTGAGCGGGGACCATGCCCGTCGACGGGCGCCTGAGTCTTCGTGGTCGCCCCGCCCCGCCCCGAGAGCGTTCGATGTCGTGAGCTGCAGGTTCAGGCCCTTCGATCGGTAGATGCCTGTGATTCGACCCTGCCCCCCGGGTATGGGAGACATGCCTTGGTCAACGGAGGCGGCGCCCACAGTGGTGGATTTCATGACGCACTGTCGGGTGCACGTCAGTGGCTGGGTCCCGTTCGCGTGTACATCGGATGCGACGTGGGGTACGGCGACCGGGTCCTCTGAGATCCGAACTGCTCCGCTGGCAGCATCCGCGTCGTCGGCGAAAGGCCAACGTCACGAAGGGACACCCGGTCGGTGACAGCGAGCCTCGCCGCGAGACGCATCCGGACGGGTTCGATGACCTGATCAAGTTCGGCCATCACCGCGTCGACCAGCTCGATGAAGTTCTTCACCTGCTCGGGTGGCATCGTGCTGGAGAGGTTCGGCGCGGAGACGTCGACGACCTCGAGTGTGTCGGCGTCGAGCACACCGACCGCGTAGGTGACCGACAGGTCCGACTGGGAGTGCGCGATCGTGCGGTTGCGGAACATCGCGACAAGGTCGTGCGTCGCGAACACCCGTGCAGGGATCTGGACGAGGCTCGTGATCGGTCGTCGCACCTTCGACGGGAAGAACGTGCGGCAGTATGCCATCGCGGCGTTGGCGATGAGCGAGCGCTCGGCGCCCTGGAGCGGCGATTCAGTAACCGCGGTGCTCTGCAGGGCAAGCGCGAGCGCATCCCGGGCCTCGACAAGGTCGACCGCGTGGCTCGACAGCTCGATGAACAAGCGCGCGTCTTCGGAGTCGTTCACCATCACGAATTCATACCGCCGCTCGTTAGGATCCACCGCTCGAGTATGACGAGCGCTCCTAGGACGACGAGATCGACCCTGCACCTTGGCGGCCAAGTTGTGCCGTCGAACGGGTGAGCGTGTCGGACCCGGCTGCGACCGTGCGATGCATGACATCGACAATGACCCAGATGCGTGTCCGTGTGCACCGCGGCTGTCACGAGGTGGGCGGGACCTGCGTGGAGGTCGAATCGGGCGGCGCCCGGTTGATCCTCGACGTCGGTCGCCCCCTCACCGCGGGTGCCGACGACTACGTCGACCTGCCGAAAGTCCCGGGGCTCGCGGACGGCTCCGATCCAGGACTGCTCGGCGTTCTGATCTCGCACGGGCACCTGGACCACTACGGGCTCATCGACCAGGTACACCCCTCGATCCCGGTGTACGCAGGGCGATCCGCCGCCGCGATCGTCGAGGCTGCCCGCTTCTTCTCGCCGCGCGGACCGGCACTTCTGCCGACCGGCCACCTCGTCGACGGGCAGGTGTTCACGCTCGGACCGTTTGCCGTGACGCCTCACCTTGTGGATCACAGCGCGTTCGATGCCTACGCGTTCGTCGTGGAGGCTGGTGGCCGACGCCTGATGTACACGGGTGACTTGTCGATCCGACGGTCGGGTCACAAGACCTGGCAGTCGCCCGGTCGGCAGTCCGCAACCTCGCGCGCCGGCTCCTCGACCACCCCGACCCAGGCCTCGACTCGCTGGACGGAACCTGGCCGCCGCAGCCGGACGTCGTCGTGAGGATGCACCACGCACTCTTGCACGACGGCTCGCTCACCGTCGACGCAACGCCGGGCACGGTCCTGCGCACGACCGCCGACGCGTTCGACGTGGCGCGCACGCACCCGGGACTGCCCGAGGCGCTGGCAGCCGCTGGAGGGCTGCGCCCAGCCGTCGCGGCGCTCGCGATCGGACTCCTCGGTGCTACCCACGGTGCGATCGCCCTGCCCCACACCGCCTTCGACTTCAGGACGGCGGCGGCGCGCCTTGCACATGACCTCCTTCGCGGCGGCGGTAAAGGCGGCCGCTAGGCGTAGCGAACTGGATGCCCATGACGATGCGGGCAGGGCTGTGGTCGGAGGTGGCATCGCTGACGTGGGTCATTCCGATCTTCTCCGCCACGGGACGCGATGCCGTGTTCAAGGGATGGATGATCGCTACGAGCTCAGTTGCGCCGAGGGCCTCCTGAGCGAGCTCCCGGCACGCGACGGCCGCTTCGGTGGCGTAACCGGGACTGATTGTCAGGAAGAGGACGAGAGGCCGTTTGCCCGAGGCCGCCCACGACGAGGGAAACCTGGTGCAAATCCTGGCGACGGCGTCCCGAAACGTCGCCCCGGGTTGGGGTTCACGGGGGGGAGCATGGTCCGGTTTCGGCAGCGCTATGGCCGGTGGCTTCGTTGTCGGCGCGGGAGGGGACGATGTGTTCTCGAGCGGTCGGCGCTATGGGGTGGGTGAGATGTGGTGGGCAGTGTGGCGGCGGACCGGGTCCTGGCGGGCCTGGACGAGCAGCAGCTCGGTGCCGTCCTGGCGCCGCCGGGTCCGGTCCGGATCATGGCCGGCGCGGGCACGGGCAAGACCCGGACGGTGACGCATCGCGTCGCCTACCAGCACCTGATCGGTGCTGTGCCGGCGAATCTTCTGCTGGCTGTGACGCATTCGAGCAAGGCCGCAGGAGAGATGCGGGACCGGCTGGGCGGACTCGGGGTGGGCAACGTCCAGGCGCGGACGTTCCATTCGGCTGCATTGCGTCAGTTGCGGTACTTCTGGCGTGCGACCGGACTGCCCGGGGACGGGCCTGTTCTGCTGGATGCGGACGGGAAGGGCACCTACTACCGGTATCTGCGAGCAGCGCTGGGTGCGACTCTTCGAGTGGCGGGTAAGGACGTCGACTCGGCTCTGGTGACCGACCTGTCGACTGAGTTGGCATGGGCTGCCGCCCGGGACCTGACAGCCGAGCAGTACCTGCAGCAGGCGAAGGCAGCCGGCCGCCGGCCCGGGATGGACATTGCCGTGGTCGCCGGAGCGATCGGGCGGTACACGAGCGGGAAGCGGGAGGCCGGTGTGCTGGACTTTGCCGACCTGCTGACCTTCTGCGCGCGCCTGCTTGAGCAGGACGCACAGGTTGCTGCCACGATCCGCAATCAGTACACGGCGTTCGTTGTGGACGAGTACCAGGACACTGACCCAGCCCAGCAGCGGCTACTCGACGCGTGGCTCGGCGTACGCGACAACGTCGCCGTCGTCGGTGATGCCCGGCAAGCGATCTACGCCTTCAAGGGCGCGGACACATCGCTGATCCGGAACGTCACCGTGAGGTTCCCGCACGCGGTCACGGTCGACCTGATCCACGACTACCGGTCGACGACTCAGGTCGTCGACGCCGCGAACCGGCTCATGGCTGGCACGCCCGAGGCAGCCGGCCCAAGGCTCGTCGGGATGCTCGGATCCGGCCCGGAGCCGATCGCGATCCGGTGCAGCGACGAGGACGACGAAGACGCCAGGATCGTCGCAACCGTCCACGCCTGGATTCGACAGGGCGTGCCCGCCGAGGAGATCGCGATCCTGCACAGGTTCAACGCGCAGGCCGTGAAAATCACCGCGGCGTTGCGCGACGACGGCATCCCCGTGATCGCCGGTGACGGGTCTGCCTACTTCGATCGCCGCGAGATCAAGCAGGTCCTCGCGCTCTTGCGTGGACGGGCGGCCGAGGCGCCCGACGACGACCCCTTCGATGTGCTCGAACGCAGCCTGATCCAGGTTGGGTACGACTCGCAGAGTCCACCGGATGGCACAGGTGCGGCGCGGGAGCGATGGGACGCACTGGATGCGCTGCGCGCTTTGGTGCCGTCCCTGCCCGTGCACCTGACCGGCACGATCGGGACCTTGTCGGCTGATCTGGACCGGCGCGCCGCGGAGGATCACGTCCCGCCTGGCCGCGGCGCGGTCACGGTCACCACGATCCACAAGGCCAAGGGGCTCGAGTGGGAGGCGTGCATCATCGCTCGCGCGACCGACGGCTCCCTGCCGTCGGTCTACGCCACGACCCCGGCCGAGATCGCCGAAGAACGACGCCTCGCCTATGTCGCGGCGACCCGCGCCAAACGCCATCTCGTGGCGACGTGGGCCGCGGACCGGCCCGGGGGACGCACCAGCCGCGAGTCACCATTCCTGGCCCTGCTCATGCCGGCGTCTCCGGCAGCCGCGCGAGCAACCCGCCGCCCCGCCAGTGCCACCGCATCCAGGTTCGCCGTCGGACAACGCGTCACGCACGACCGCCACGGTCTCGGCAGGGTCGTCGATGTCCGTGCCGGTAACGTCACGATCGACTTCGGCGCCAGCGGCCGACGGACTGTGCGACCTGACAACAAGCTGATCGGACTGTGACAAGGCCGAGATCGCCACGTCGTGCGCGGCCTGATGGTTCCGAAATCCGCCCCGCAGCAGCCGTGTGCAGTACCCGCGCCCCGGCCTAGCGGTACAGCCCTCCGCCGAACATGCGCGAGACCGCCTGCTGCACGGAGATCCCGCCAGCCCCGACCCACTGCGCAGACCCGGACGTGACGCGCTCGTCGTCGGCTTCGGTGCTTGTGCCGTCCTCGCCCCACAGCATCGGCATCTCGCCGCGCTCGAACGGGCTGCGTGTCTGCTCGACCGGGACCGCTGCCACCCGGGTCCAATGCCCGTCCGTACACCGTGAGGCGAACCGGACCTGGTCGCCGGCCAAGACGAGCCCACCGACCCCATACGCGTAGAAGTCGCCGACCTTCGCGTTGCACGTCGGGCAGCGGTGCATCAAGTAGCTGTGCCCCGCCGTCTTGCTGAATGTCTCCGCGAGGGTGACGCCCGCCCCGGCCGCGATGGTGCTGACACCGGTCACCCGCGGGTCGGACGCATTGAACGGTTCCCCGTCGCAGACGCGTGACAACTCCAGAACCGGCACGTCGTTGTGGCACTGCCAGCAGTCCAGACGTTCCCGGACCGTCTCCAGCCGGAAGGCGTCCGCGGGCTGCGCGCACGTCCCGCACGGAACGACCGGTTCGATATGCGCCGGGGAGGTGCACCGGACGGCACCGGTCGTGGTGAACCTCGGAGATCCTTCCTCGAGCAGGAACCCGGACCGCAACGCCGCAAGCGTCTCCCAGGTTGGCCACACTCGGATCACCGCCATGCCCGCTTGGTCGAAGTAGGCAGCGGTCGCGTCATCAACGTCGTGTGTGACGACGACTTCGACTGCGGCGATCGGGCGGCCAGCAGCGAGGACCGCGATGTCGGGCCGGAACAGGACTCCGGGCAAGGCCGTGTCGACCGTGATGGTCCTGCCCTGCCCGCGAGCCAGATTTCCGTCGTTCACTATGGAGCAAGTCCCGCACCACCATTGCACCGGATACGGGTCCCCGGCCATGATCGCGTCAGACAGCGCAGTCGCGATCACCTGGATCGCGGTCGAGTGCAGCACGGTCTCCGGTGCGGTGCAGACTGCACCGGGCCGGTGCCCGAAGTGAGGACGGACCTTCGTGCCGGCGCGCAGCGACACCGCTTGCGCGCATCCGACGCAGGACATCCCCGCGGGGCGTTGCTGATCACGAGCCAGGTCGGTGGCCCAAACCAACTCACCACCCGCGCGAGCGACCGGGTACAGCACGTCCGTCATGGGCGGCACCGTCTCACACGGCGCTGACGCCCTCGCCGTCCGTTCACTCGAACGGCGTGAGGGGTGCGGGCCGCCGCGTCGACTCGGACACCTGCGAGCTTCACGGCTGACATCGCTACGGTCTCGACACGAGCAAGCGATCTGTCGAGCGTCGGCCCGGCGGGCGCCGGGGGTGCTGCTGGCCTCGTACGATGGCCGCGGAGCCAGAGGGTGGGAGGTAGAGCGATGGCCGCATCGGGCGAGCACATCACTGCGCTAGTGCGTTCGCACGCTTCTGGCGACGACCCCGCGTTCTACTCGGTCGCGCTCCAGGTGGCGGCCCGCGAGGCGCGCCTGGGACACCACCGGCTGGCCGACGACATCAAGAAGACCGTCGAGGCTTCGCGTCAAGCTGCTCCCACGGCGAACGTGACGCGTCTGGCCCAACCCCGGGGTGACTTGGGCGAGCTACTCGTGGCGTCACATCCCGATGTGGCCCTGCGTGACCTCGTCGTGCCGGCAGCGATGGCCGCGCAGATCAAGCAGGTGCTCTCAGAGCAGCGCCAACGGCGGGCGCTGCTGGAGCACGGGTTCACGCCGTCTCATCGCCTCCTGCTGGAGGGGCCCCCTGGCACCGGCAAGACGATGACTGCCTCCGTCCTGGCGCACGAGCTGTCCCTGCCGTTGTTCACCGTGCGGATCGACGCCTTAATGAGCAAGTACATGGGGGAGACTGCCTCGAAGCTCCGCATGGTCTTCGACGAGGTCGCGGGCCGGCGTGGGGTGTACCTGTTCGACGAGTTCGACGCACTCGGGGGTGACCGCTCAGGCAACGATGTCGGCGAGGCTCGACGCATCCTCAACTCGTTCCTCGTGTTCCTTGAGCAGGCGAGCCCAGACAGCCTGGTCATCGCGGCCACGAACCACCGGGCGATTCTCGACCGCGCCCTGTTCCGCCGGTTCGACGTGGTGCTGACCTACTCGCTGCCCGACACCCGGCAGGCGGGCGCGGTGATCCGCGCTCGGCTCGGCAGCCTCGCGCGGGGAGTCGCGTGGGTGTCGGTGCGCCCCCACCTCGAAGGCCTGAGCCACGCGGACCTGGTCAAGGCCGCCGAGGGAGCCGCCAAGACGGCGCTTCTTCGAGGTGATACCGCGATCACGACCGAAGACCTCTTGACAGCGATCTCGACCCGCAAGGCGGCGAGCATTGCCTGATCCGGCCGGCGGCTTGCCGCACCTGCTCGTCCTCGGGCGCGTCGACGACGAGCCGCTTCGACGCCGGGGTGGCGGCGGAAACGCGAAGATCAGGCCGGTGGAGCGACGAGCCCACGGCCGCGCCATCCTCAGCGAGACGCATGATGCGTTCGAGCAGGCAGACGACCGGCGCGCGCTGTTCGCGCGCGATGAGCTGGAGGCGCTCGGGTCTTTCATCACGCTGGTCGGCGGTCAGGCCATCTACCCGCTGAAGGTCGAGTCGCTCGAGCAGCGGACCCGCCATCGGACGTCGCCAAAGTTGCCGAAGTGGCTGCTGATGTCGGTTCACCCGGCAACGGGCGGCGAGCCTGAGCGTGCTGTCGTCTGGGTCGCAGACGCGTCCCGCGAGTCATTCCTCAAGCTCTTCCAGGACTACCTCGACGACGCGAAGGTGAGCACCAAGGCCCAGCGTGGACGGTGGGTCACACCGGAAGGCAACCCGAGGAACGTCGAACTGGTGGCCAACATTGCCGTCATCCGTGCGACCGTGCTGCGCGACCTCTGGCAGTCGACCGGCGAACCTCTCCAGTTTGGGACGCAGTGGTGGGAGGTCTGGCTTGAGCCGACCGACGACGGGCTCGCTCTCCTGCGCCGGTTCGCCGCTGCGTACGGGCTGACGTTGCTGGAGCGGACTCTCCGACTGGGCAACCGGGTCGTGGCGTGGATCAACGCGACCTGGGCGGACCTCGAGTTGCTGCCCTTTACCGCAGTACCCCTGGCCGAAGTTCGGCGACCGCAGTTCGTCGACACCATCGAGGATCTCACCGTCCAGGAACAGGACGAGTACGTCGTTGACCTGGCAGGCCGGGTGTACGCCGCGCCCCAAGACGCCCCCGCGGTGTGTCACCTGGACACCGGGGTAGCGAGAACCCACGCGTTGCTGGCCGGCTCCCTCGACCCGGCGGACCTCCACGACGTCATTGGCGGTTCGGGGTTCGACGTCCAAGGCCATGGGACCAAGATGGCCGGCCTGGCGCTCTTCGGCGCGCTGGACGCGACCTTGCTCGCCACCGGACCACTGCAGCTCACGCACCGTCTGGAGTCCGTCCGCATGCTGCCCAACCCGGGGGAACCGCAAACACTGCCCCGTGACTACGGGACCGTGACGGTTCAGGCTGTGGCGTTGCCCGAGGCGACTACTGATCGTCATCGGGTCTTCTGCATGCCGGTCTCAACCGATCCCGACGGCCCCGGGCAGCCGACGCTCTGGTCGGCGACGATCGACGCGCTCGCGGTCGGTACCGATGTCGTGCGAGACGAAGCGCAGCTGCAGTTGCTGAGCGCACCGGACCCACTCGCGGCGCGGCTTTTCGTGGTGTCCGCCGGCAACGTCAAGCATTTCGTGGCGGACCACCTCGCCGAGTCCGACACCGCCGCCATCGACGACCCGGGGCAGGCGTGGAACGCACTGACCGTTGGGGCGCATACCGACCTGACCCATTCGCCCAGCCACCCGGACTACCGCGGCTGGCGCGCCCTTGCACCGACCGGAGAGTTGTCCCCGCACAGCCGCACGTCACTGCTGTACGAGCCCAAGTGGCCGCTCAAGCCCGACATCTGCATGGAGGGCGGCAACGTCCTCACCGATGGCGCATCGATGTTCGAGCCGAACCTGCCGACCTTGTCCTTGCGGACCACGGGGCACGCCAACGACCTGGCTCTCGGCGCTGCCAACGCGACCAGCGCCGCAACCGCCCAGGCGGCCCGATTGGCCGCGCTAGCGATGCACCGCTATCCGGGCTACTGGCCGGAGTCGATCCGTGGCCTGCTTGTCCACGCTGCCGAGTGGACGCCCGCGATGCGCGGGACCTTGGATCATGAACGCCGAGTCGGCAAGCGGCAGCAGTTCCAGATGCTGCGCAGGTACGGCTGGGGTGTCCCCACTGAGGACTCGGTGCTGTCCTCCACGCGGCACGCCGTGACACTGGTGACGCAGGACGAGTTCGTCCCGTTCGAGGGCAAGGCCTATGCGATGCGCAGATTCAGGCTGCACAGTCTGCCGTGGCCGACCGACGCGCTGGCGGCCATCGCCGCTGCCGACGTCAGGCTGCGTGTCACGCTTTCGTACTTCATCGAACCGTCCCCTTCGCGGCGCGGATGGCGACAGAGATACTCCTACGCCTCCCACGGCCTCCGGTTCGAGATCAAGAACCCGACGGAGACGCCCGCCGAGTTCATCAGGCGGGTTGGCAGGGCGGCCGCGGATGACGAGGCAGGGACCACGTCGACATCGAGCGGATCTGAGCGGTGGCTCGTCGGCGTCGGTCAACGAAACGTCGGCTCGCTGCATCAGGACATCTGGGAGGGTTCGGGCCAAGAACTCGCCGCCAGTGGCTACGTTGCTGTCTACCCGGTCGGTGGGTGGTGGAAGCGCAACGGGCGCAAGGACCGCCTGGACCTCCCCGTGCGCTACTCGCTACTGATATCACTCGCGACGCCGAGTCAGGGCGTCGATCTCTACACGCCGATCGCCACGGAGCTCCGCGTGCCCATCGTGAGCGAGATCGTCATCGAGTAGGGGTCCACGTCGCGTGGATGAAGCCGAGGACCAGGCGGGCTGGCTCTGGATCCCGTCCACGGCGAAAGGGCTGGCTTCGAGAGCGACGGCCTGAGCGCGGCGGCGGCGGCGCCAGTCTGAACTGCGGTGATGCTGGCTCCCTCGACATGGCCCAGTAGCCACACGAGCGGCTACAGAACATCCACGGACCTGACCATGAGCCGCAGCGTGTCACGGCGCTACCGACCTCGCCGTCCCTCACGCGAACGGCGTGAGGGATGGGGCGGCTACGTCCAGGAAGTCGCAGGCGAACCTCGCGAGTGACACGGTTCCGCTCCGGACGGCAGCGTGGTCCCTGTCGAGCGTCGCCCTGTCGAGCGGCGCCGGCGGCTGCGGCTCTGTCGTGACCGCCGGGAGACGGCTCGAGACCTTCGGTCTTTACCGGATGCTCGGAGTGCACCTGGGGCGCCGCGAGCGCCCGCCGAGACGCACCGACTCGACGAGGGGTGACGGATGATTGTGGGACCCACGCCCGTCCCGTCTCGTAACCTTCTCTCCGTCGGTGAGGTGCCGACGAGCTTCGCGCGGCAGCGCCCCGACTGGCACGTCCCGTTCGAGGCCGACGATCCGACACCGCGCTCTTCCTGCGTGCCTGTGATGTGTCGGCTTTCGACCACGTGTCCGCGCGCACCCCGCAGCGGGAGCCGGCTATGTAGTCGATCGCTCTATCGATGTTCCACACGATGGCCGCACCTAGAGACGGGAGTACAGCAATGTCGAACGATGTCCACGCCCAACTGATCGCCGTTCCCCGGAGGGTCGCCCGGCGCAAGCCGGCGGGGGAGAGGCGAGTCCTCAACGTCACGGTGCAAGCCGACGAGCGGCTGCTGCTGACAGTTGCCGAAGCGGCGGCACGTCTCGGGATCGGGCGCACGTTCATGTACCAGCTTCTCGCCGCCGGAGAGGTTGCCTCAGTCCACGTGGGCCGACTTCACAAGGTCCCTGTGTCCGCACTCAAGGACTACGTCGAACGGTCGAGTACCCGGAACATCGGGCAGAGCGCACCCCGGAACGAGATCAACTCCTGATCGTCCTCCGCTTGCGGGCCGCACTCAGTCACTTCGCTCTGCCCGTGGCTGCCCTAGGCGCGTCATGGCGGCGACGTGACCGGACCGCACTGGCGCGATCGGGTGGCGATAGATCTCCGCGGTGACGGTCACAGAGCGATGCCCGAGGGTGTCGGAGATGTCCTCGATCGGGACGCCAGCGGCGGAGAGCAGGCTGGCGGCCGCGTGCCTCAACATGTGTGGATGCAGGTGGTCGAGCCCGGCCTCACGGGCGAGTCGGCTGAAGGTGCGACGGACGTTCGAGGGGTCCAGCGGGGTACCCAACTCTGTCGTGAACACCAGGTCATAGCGGTTGCGCCAACTTGAACCGGCAGCCTCGCGATCGGCCTTCTGTGATGCCTTCTGAGCTCTCAGCGCGTTGACGACCGGAACGGGGATCTCGAGCGTGCGATTGCTGGTTCTCGTCTTTGGAGGCACCAGGACCAGGGCACCCATCGGGGTTCGTCGCAGACTCGCCGCAATCGTGATGCTCGGGCGCTTGCCCTTGAGTTTCACCTCGGGCCACGTGAGGCCGGCGGCCTCGCCTGGCCGAAGACCCAGCATCAGGGACACGGTCACCAGGTTGCCGAGACGATCACCGGCAGCGGCGGCGAGCAGCTTCCTCGCCTGCTTGGTGGTCAAGCCGTAGCGCTCCGCCTTCGGGCCCGGTCGGGTGTGGACCGGATCGGCAACGTTGCGTACGACGAGGTCACGCGCCATGCCGAATCTCAGCACTCGCCGGCACAAGTTGAGCGCGTGTCGCATTGTTGAAGCTGCGAGCCCGGCGTGCTGCATCGAGTCGAGTATCGCTTCGACGTGCTCGGATCTGAGGTCGGCCAAGCGGTAGTCACCGACAGCTGGCAGGACGTGCGCTGAGAGCATGTGTTCGTAGTTCGCCAGGGTGTTCTCGGTGATCCCCGGCGGGACACCGCGATCCAGCCACATCAGTGCCAGGTCGGCGAACGTCACCGCGCGCTGGGTCAGGTCGATGCCGAGGGCTCGCTGTGCGACGAGGTCGTCGAGCTTTGCCCGCACGTCCGCTCGCGAGGTCCCGCGCACCTTCGTGCGATGGCGCTTCCCCGCAGGGTCGACGCCCAGGTCGAGGATCCCGATCCAACAGCGTGCGTCCTTGTCGTAGCCGATGCTGCCGCTACCGTTGTCGCGCCTTCGCGCACTCTGAACCACTCGTCCACCCCCAGGTCCGCGCACCCGATTCGGCAGGATGATCCGGGAAACAACTCGGGAAACATCTCTGAGCGTATGCAGCCGTACAGACGCGGTGAAGTACGACCGGAAACCTGGTCTGACCTGCACATCCACGTACACGGGTGAACGCTGGATGTCCCTGGGGGTCAAGGGGTCGCAGGTTCAAATCCTGTCAGCCCGACAGTGAAAGTCCAGGTCAGCGGCTTCTCAGAGTTCGTCTGAGGAGCCGCTTGCTTGTATCTCCGGTCGATCAAGAACCTCGCAGCGAACGAGCCCGGGCACGCCCGGATGTGCGTCTACTCCCGCGGCGTCGTTCAGCACGCAGCGTGGTTGCGGCGGGCGGCGCGTTGGCCCGGCGCGAGCGCACGGACGCCGTGCGCTGACGGCCGAGGTCGTCTCAGGTCCTGGGTCCGCCGCGGGGGACGGTGATGACGTACATGACATTCACCGCGAAGTTGCCAGGTGGACCGGCCGACTCGACCGCGCCCTCGATGTGGATCGTGTGCGTGCCGGGCGGGAACGGGTGCAGGGTCACGTAGTAGCCGGCGTCCACGGTGGGTGAGACGACCGTGCCCGCGGGCACGCCGAAGATGTTGTCAGCCGGAAGCGTCACCGAGAACACCACGGACTCCTCGTACCGGATCTGCGACGAGCGCAGCGGCGTCCCGTTGACGGTGACGCGGAGGTCCGTCGCCCCCGCCTTGAGACCCGCGACCTGGCTCCGGGCGTACGCCTCCGTGCTCTGCTCCGGCGCGTCGCCAGGGGTGGCGCCGTAGAACGCATTGATCACAGGGAAGACCAGCCGCGTGCCGCGCGGAACCTCGCAGGTGCGCGTGATCGGGCCGCCCGTGTAGCCCGCGAGGAACCAGGCGTGGCCGGTTTGTCCGACGTCGCAGAGCCCGCCGGTCGGGTCCAGCAGCGGGTTGCTGGACGCCGGCTGGGCCAGGGCCCACTGCCAGAACTCGGCGCCGGTCGTCCCGCGCGCCGCGCTCTGCCCCTGCCTGTGGTGGTCGTCGCCCGCGACCGACGGCCCGGCGGGAGCGAGAAGGGCGAGCAGCGCGAGTGCGAGGACCACGGGGAGCCGCCACCGTCGAGCCGGAGGCGGGGTTCGGAGCAAAGAACGCATCATGAGGTCCTCCCGGGTGTCGGCTGTCGAGACGGGCGCCTCCGTCCACCGTCCACCCGTGCGGCAGAGCCGTCAAGGACGCCGGCACCCCCGACCGCCCGGCCGACTATCCGCGCATGAGTCGTGGTTGCACGCGTGCGGCAGGGGGCGATCACCCACGAAAGCTCGGGCGCGAGCGTTGCGCCGACCAATGGGGTCGCGACGCACTCGGCGGCCACCCGGTCACCATGCGCTGAGCGCGCAGCTTTCGGGTCACGCTCGGCTCATGACCCGGAGGTCCTAGGTTCAATCCCGCCCTCGCTTCGAGTGTTCGGACGCCCTCTCGTTCAGATGAGCGATGGGGGCACGATGTGGGCAGGAGCCGCTCGGACGGCGACTGGACACCTGCGGCGCACCCGCGCGCCACGGCCGGAGCCGGCAGCGCACACTGGCGATGCCGTGCAGTCCGTCGAGGAGATGCCGACTCGAGGCTGAGCTCGTGGCCGGAGGCCCTTCTCTGCCGGGCGCAGCCCCCTCGGTCGGGACACCGCCGGACGCTTGCTCCCGCTGGGCGAGCGCGCGGGCGGTGCAGAGCTCCGGCGCGATCACAGGAGCACGACGCCCTTGCCGCCCACCGAGCCGGCCTCCATGTCGGCGTGCGCCTGCGCGATCTGGTCCAGGCGGTAGACGCGCCCGGCGGGCACCCGGGCCCGACCGTCGGCGACGGCGTCGAGGAACTCCTGGAGCACCGGTGCGGGGAGGTCGGCGGCCTCGCCGGAGTAGGCGGTGAGCCGCACCCCGTTCGGGAGCCAGTCCATCGGGTAGAACTCGGGGATCGTCCAGTGGTCGGAGAGCATCCCGGTGAAGCAGACGGTGCCGCCGCTGCGGACGGACCGCAGGGTGTCGCGCATGACGTCGACGCCGACGAGCTCGACTGCCCCGTCGACCCCGTGCGGGTGGAGCTCGCGAACCTGGACGGCGACGTGGCCGTCGTCGACGAGCACGTGGTCGACGCCGACGGACTCCAGCAGCGCGGCGCGGGCGGGGGAGCGAGTCGTGGACAGGACGGTCAGTCCCCGCAGCCCGCCGAGCACGGCGAGGGTCAGGCCGATCGAGGAGGTGCCCCCGCGGACGAGCAGGACGTCCCCCGCGGACGGTCGCACCCCGACCGCGAGCGTGCCGTGGGCGGTCTGCAGCATCTCCGGGACGGCCCCGAGCACTTCCCACGGCAGGTCGCTGGTGAACGGGATGGCCTGTGCGGCGGGCACGAGCACGTACTGGGCATAGCCGCCGTCGAACGAGCGGCCCATCCCGCCCATGAGCGTGACCACCGGCGTGCCCGGCACCAGCTCGCCGCCGGGGGCGGACTCGACCACGCCGGTCGCCTCGATTCCGGGGATGCGCGGGAACGACCCGGACGATGCCTGCCCGCGACGGAAGTGCAGCTCGGACCGGTTGAGCCCGAACGCGTGCACCCGGATCAGCACCTGACCGGGCTCCGCGCGCGGCACGGGCACGTCTCGCACCTGCAGGACCTCGGGGCCGCCCGGGTGGTCGACGACGACGGCACGCATCGTCGCCCCGGTCACGGTGCCACCGCCATCGAGACCCGTGCGTGCAGCCGGGCGAGCAGGGCCGTCACCGCGGACACGTCCTCACCCGCCAGGTGTTCGGCGAGCGCCGAGTCCAGCGCGGCGACTCCGTCGTCGTGAGCGGCGTCTCCCGCCGGGGTCAGCGTGACCAGCGAGGAGCGTCTGTCGTGGGGGTGAGCGCTGCGCACGACGAGCCCGTCGCGCTCGAGCCGGTCGACCAGCTTGCTCGCCGCCCCGACCGTGATGCCGAGCTCCGTGCGCAGCTCCTGCACCCGTGCGGTGTCAGCGTGCCGCCGGACGACCCGCAGCGCGCTCAGGTTGGCCAGGGACACCTCGCCGGCGGCGCGCAGCCGGTCGTCGAGGTGGTTCCACAGGGACGTCTCGTACCGGATCACGAGGTCGAAGAAGTCCATGTCCGGCCACAACTCGATGCGTCGGAAGTATATTCCTGGTGATCGAGTCTGCGGACGGGCTATCGCCGCGCCGCAGGTCGCAACCACACCTGCAGGACCAGTCGTTCGGCGCGGCTCGGGGGAGGGATGAAGGTGCCGAGCTCCTCGAGGAGCGCCTCGCGCGCGATCTTGCGCTCCGCAGGAGGCAGTCGTCGGACGTGCTCCGCCGTCTCGAGCCCGCGCGCGAGGAGGATCCTCGCCACCTCGATCCGCCACGTGCGCACGGTGGCGGGCACGGACCGAACGAGATCGGCGGCGACCTGCACGCGCGACAGGGCGGCGTCGAAGGCGCCGAGCATGGCACCGAGCTCCGACCGTGTCGCCGCATCCGTGAGCTGGTCGTGCAGCTGGTCGGCGGTGACGATGCCCCCGGCTCTGAGCTTGGTGGCGAACGGTTCGACCATCGGGAGCGCGAGGACGTCGGTGGACGGCTTCCGAGGATAGGCCGCCGCGTACTGCTCGCAGGTGCGCAAGGTGCGCAGCTGCGGGTCGCGGGTGCGCCACTGCGCCAGCTCGTCGTCGACGTCGGCGAACCGAAGATTGCGGACCGCCCGCGTCACTGCGTCCTGCTCGGCAGGGACGGAAGCCCACAAGCACGCCCACGCGTAGGCCTCCTTGGGGCTCCGGCCCGTCGAGCCGTAGTCCTGCGCGGCTCTGCGGACCGCTTCCCGTCGAGCCTGCGACCCCGGGGGCGTGAGCAGGATCTGGACCGTGACGGACAGGGGCCGGAGCTCCATCAGGGCTCTCGCCGGCAGCAGGTTCGCCGGCGCCTCTGTCGCCAGGGCCCCGGACAGCCCGAGCCCGTCCGCGATGGCCGAGTCCGCCTCGGTCAGCAGCCGGCGACGGTGAGGGGCGCTCGTGTCGGCGAAGTACCGGTTGACCAGGGCGACAGAGAGCGAGATCGCCGCCCGCAGATCCAGCCACCGAGCGGACGGATCGTGGACCCGGTCCTGTGCGAGTCCCTCGCGGAGCGTGCGCAGGAGGCGCTCGTAGACCAGGAGCTCGTCGACGTCCACCGCCTTGCGATACCGGTCCTTGGCGAGGGCGTGGCGGGCCAGCCCGTTCTGCCAGTCGATCTCGACAGCCCTCACCAGCAACGGCCGGGCCTGGGGTCTGCCGGCGTACTGGGTCGTGGCCAGGCAGTGCAGTCCGAGGCTCTCCCACCGCGTCGTTCCGTACAGACCGTCGAAGTGGTATCTCTCCGACATCGCGAGCAGGACCATCGCCGCCGACACCTGGAAGAGATCCGGTGCCGGGACGGCCGTCTCTGCCTTCCTGCCGTCACCGGCCGCAACCGCCGTACCGGTCACCGGGAGCTTGAGGACGTCGGCGTCGACGACTGCCGAGGCGACGGCATGACCGCGCCGCATGACCTGGACGGTCTGGAGCCGCGGCGTGGAGACGTCGATCAGCACGTGCCAGAGGCCCTGACGGCTGGGCAGGAGCGTCTTGACCACCTGGAAGACCAGACCGAGGACAGGGTTGGTGGGTGTGGTCGAGAGCACGGCGTCGCTCAGCTCCGTGACGTCCGTCCCCACGGGGGCGAAGATCCCTCGCGGGGTCTCGCCGCCGAGCTCACGCAGCAGCGCGACGACGCGGACGGCTTCCTCCTTGTTCTGCTTGCCGTCGGCGCTCACCTCGACCTGCACGCTCGGCGTGCGGGCCCGCTGCCACGTGCGGAACGCGAGCGCCGCGAGGCCGAGGACGACTCCGGAGCCCACGACCCACGGTGCTGGTTCGTCCGTACCGAGGGCCGCGCAGATCACGACGACGGCCACCGGGACCAGGACGTTGCCGGTCCGTCGCACGGCCGCGTACCTGTTCCAGGGCATCCGCTCGGGGACCACGGGGGCGAGCAGGCGCGCCAGGATCTCGATGGCGAGCACGACCGCGACCGCGGCGACGAGGGCGAGCCACACGGGCTGCTGGTAGGTGGTTGCGGTGGCAGCGACCGTGTCGCCGAACGCCGTGATCCTGTTCGTCGTCGGGATCGGCACGTCCGCGTCGCACGTCCGTGCAGCCTCTTCGACCGATCGACGGTCCCAGGGCACGGCAGGAGCGGGGCTGCCGACGCGGGATCCGCACCCGGTCGGGAGGTCCCCAGGCGCCGTCGGCGTCTCGCGGACGACCGGCACCAGGCCGGCCAGGTGCTCCGCCCTGGCGATGCGGCCCGCTGCGGCAGCGCGCTCCGTCGAGCACACAGCAGGCGAGGCCGTCGCTCCCGGGTCGGTCGCACGCTCGGCGTAGTCGCCCAGCAGCGCGAGCGCGTCGCGGGGGCGGCCGGCCTCCGTCAACCGGTCCGCCTCGTCGCAGGGGACAGAGGCGACCGATGCCGCCGGGGCGGTGGCGGCAGAGGCGGCGGAGGCAGCACTCAGGAGGGAGATCCCGACAACGAGCGGTGAGAGGGCGACGAGCGCCAGGCGGCCGAGCCGGCGCGGTGGATGCCGGTCTGCTCCGTCACCGTCGCTCATCCGCGGCCCTCCCGTCGGCACGAACATACGTGCGGCCAGCGCCCGGACGCAGGGGCCTATCGAGCAGACCTTTCGTGCATGTGAGGCGCCGCGCTCGCTTGACCCGCTCGAGATGCGATGCGCTACTAGACGGTGGGCGCGGGCAGCGACCCAGGCAATGAGGCCGTGGAACGTCCTGCGTCAGACCCCAGGGGAGGGTCCATGCGTAGTGCAATCCGGAGCAGGTCTGCCCGTGTGTCGCTCGTCGCCGTGGTGTGTGCCGCGGCGATGGCCATGCCGGTCCAGGGGGCGGCAGCCGCAGCAGGTGACGATCCCGACGGCGAGGCCGCCGTCACGGAACGTCTGCAGGAGGGGCAGTCGCTGCCGTCGCAGTGGTGGTGGGACGAGTCCGGGTCGGACACGCGGCGCGCTCGGGCGCTGCTGCGGCAGATGACCCTGGACGAGAAGGTCAACATGCTCCACGGGGAGCTGAACAACTTCTACGGCTTCTACAACGGGCCGATCGAGCGGCTGGGCATCCCTGCGCTCACCATGGCTGACGGGCCGGCGGGGGTCCGCATCGCGAACCCGGACGTGAACGACCAGGAGGCCACGCAGCTGCCGGCCCCGATCGCGCTGGCGGCCACCTGGGACACCGCGCTGGCGGAGCAGTACGGGCAGGTGGCGGGTGACGAGGCGTTCCGGACCGGTCACAACGTGCTGCTCTCGCCCGCGGTCGACATCGCCCGGGTGGCGCAGGCGGGGCGGGCGTTCGAGGCGCTCGGCGAAGACCCGCTGCTGTCCGGGAAGATCGCGGCGGCGGAGATCCGCGGGATCCAGTCCCACCCGGTCGTCGCGGACATCAAGCACTACAACGTGTACACGCAGGAGACCAACCGGCTCAGCGGCGGGAACGCCGTCGTCGACGAGCGGGCGCTCCAGGAGATCTACACACGGCCCTACGCGATCGGCATCGAGGAGGGCCGTCCGGGCTCGGCCATGTGCGCGTTCAACAAGGTCAACGGCGTGTTCGCGTGCGAGAGCGACGAGCTGCTCAACCGGATCCTCAAGGAGCAGCTCGACTTCGAGGGCTGGGTGATGAGCGACTACGGCGCCACGCACAGCACCGTGCAGGCGATCCTCGCGGGCATGGACCAGGAGATGCCCGGCAACACCACCCCGGACGTCGGCCCGGGCACGTGCTTCTTCTGCGGGCCGCTGCTCGACGCCGTCCGCGCGGGCCAGGTGCCCGTCTCTCGGATCGACGACGCCGTCCTGCGCATCCTGCGGCCGATGTTCGCGCTCGGCCTCTTCGACAACCCGCCCGTGATCTCGGCGCTGCCCGAGGCTGAGCACGGAGCGTTCGCGCGGTCCGTGGCCGAGCGGGCGATGGTGCTGCTGAAGAACGAGGCGAACGCCCTGCCGCTGAGCGGCTCCGTGGGCTCGATCGCGGTGATCGGTGCCGATGCCGACACGGTCGTGGCCGGTGGTGGCAGCTCCCTGGTGAAGCCGACGTACACCGTCAGCCCGCTGGAAGGGATCCAGGCACGGGTCGGCCCCGGAGTGCTGGTCCGGCACGTCGCCGGCGCGGACGGCGTCACGTCCGCGTCGCTGATCCCCGGTCCGGATCCGATCCCGTCGGACTTCCTCACCTCGGCGCTCGGTGACGGTGCCGGTCTGCGGGCCGAGTACTTCTCGACGGCGGACTTCGGCGGACCGGTGCTCGCGGACCGCACGGACCCGTACGCCGCGATCAACGCCGGGTTCTTCCTGTTCGAGGGGTTCAACGCCCAGTCGCCGCACTTCCCGGTGCAGACCCGGAGCATGGGCGCGTCCATCCGGTGGACCGGCACGCTGACGGCCCCGGTGGACGGGACGTACGAGCTCGCCGTCACCACTACCGGGACGGCGACGGTGTACCTCGACGATGTGCCGGTGCTGACGTCGACGCCGTCCGAGACGCCGGCGACGACCACCGCGGCCGTCCAGCTCGCGGCCGGCGTCGGGCGTGACCTGCGGGTGGAGTTCGTCAACAACGGACCCGGCGGCACCGACGCCGGGGCAGTGTTCCAGCTCGGCTGGACCACCCCGGAGGGCGTCGTCGCGCCCCAGGCGCTGGCGGCCGCCGACCTGGCGCGCTCGTCGCAGGCGGCGGTCGTCGTGGTCCGCGACTACTCCTCGGAGGGCGGCGACAAGCCCGACCTCGACCTGCCGAACGGTCAGGCCGAGCTCATCCGCCAGGTCGCCGCGGCGAACCCGCGCACCGTCGTCGTGCTCGCCACCGGGGGCGCCGTCCAGACCTCCGACTGGGAGCAGGGCGTGCCCGCCGTCGTGCACTCGTGGTTCGGCGGTCAGGAGCAGGGCGGCGCGCTGGCCCGCATCCTGTTCGGTGACGTCAACCCCTCGGGCAAGCTGCCCATCACGATCCCGGTCGACGAGGACAGCACCCCCGTCAGCTCGCCGGCCCAGTACCCGGGCGACGGGCTGGACCAGCAGTTCTCCGAGGGCATCTACGTCGGCTACCGCGGCTACGAGGAGCTTGACATCACCCCGCAGTACGCGTTCGGGACCGGGCTGTCGTACACCACGTTCGACTACCGCAACCTGCGCACGAACGTGGCCGCCGGGGTCGGTGCCCGACGTGCCGGCGCGCAGCTGCAGGTGAAGGTGGCCGTGCGCAACACCGGCACCGTCGCGGGGACCGAGACCGTGCAGGTGTACGTCGGCAACCTGCCGACCCGGCAGGTGCAGAGCGCCCCCAAGGTGCTCGCCGGGTGGGCGACCGTGACGCTGCAGCCGGGGGAGCGCCAGCAGGTGACGGTCACCCTCAGTCCGGAGTCGGTGTCGTACTGGGACGTGGACCGCGACCGCTGGCGCACGCCACGCGGTGACATCCCCGTCTACGTCGGCTCGTCCTCCGCGGACATCCGGCTCACGGGAACCCTCCGGGTGGGAGGCCGCGCGCTGCCGTGAGAGAGGGGCGACGGGGTGGCCGCCGGTGCGGCGGCCACCCCGTCGCTCAGGCCGAGGCGGACGGGTCGAGAACGACCTTGATGCATCCGTCGTGCTTCTTCTGGAACATCTCGTACGCGGCGGGGGCCTCGTGCAGACCCACCCGGTGCGTGCGCAGGTCGAGGACGCCGAGCGGGTCGGCGTCGTCGCTCACCAGCGGGAGCAGGTCGTCGATCCACCGGCGGACGTTCGCCTGCCCCATGCGCAGCGTGAGGCCCTTGTCGAACATGGTCATCATCGGCATCGGGTCGATCGCCCCGCCGTAGACCCCGGAGATCGACACGGTCCCGCCCCGGCGGGTGATCTCGATGGCCGAGTGCAGGGCGCTGAGCCGGTCCACGGCGGCCTTCTCGATGAGCGGGGCGGCGAGCGCGTCCGGGAGCAGGGTGGCCGCGCGCTGTCCCACCGCTGCGACGGGCGAGCCGTGCGCCTCCATGCCCACCGCGTCGACGGCCGAGTCCACGCCGCGGCCGTCGGTGAGGTCCTGCACGGCGGCCACGAGGTCGTCAGTGCTGGCGAGGTCGATGACGTCGATGCCGTGCCGGCGCGCCATCGCGAGCCGCTCGGGGACCAGGTCGATCCCGACCACCCGCGACGCGCCACGGTGCGCGGCGATGCGCGCAGCCATCTGGCCGATCGGTCCCAGCCCCAGCACGGCGACCGTGCCGCCGGCGGGGACCTCCGCGTACTCGACCGCCTGCCACGCGGTCGGGAGCACGTCGGACAGGAACAGGTACCGCTCGTCCGGGCTCCCGTCGTCCGGGACGACGACCGGCCCGAACTGGGCCTGTGGCACGCGCAGGTACTGCGCCTGACCGCCGGGCACCTGCCCGTAGAGCTTGGTGTACCCGAACAGCGCCGCGCCCTTGCCCTGCGCGGTGACCTGCGTCGTCTCGCACTGGGAGTACAGGCCCCGGCTGCACATCCAGCACGTGCCGCAGGCGATGCCGAACGGCACGACGACGCGGTCGCCCACCCGGAGCGACCCTGCCTCGGCACCCACGGCCTCGACCACGCCCATCGCCTCGTGGCCGAGGATGTCGCCCTTGTCGAGGTAGGCCCCGAGGACGGAGTAGAGGTGCAGGTCCGAGCCGCAGATCGCGGTGGACGTGACCCGGACGATCGCGTCGGTCGGCTGCTCGATGGTCGGATCGGGCACCTGCTCGACGCTGACGTTCTCTCGTCCTTGCCAGGTCAGTGCGTGCATCTGGGACTCCTCAGCAGATCGCGTCGGCGCCGCCGGCTTCGCGCCGTCCCGACGCTAACCCGGCTCTCGAGGGGTCCGCACGTCGAGCGCCCCCGTCCGTCAGGGCTCCCGCAGCACCCGGTCCCAGACGGTCCGGGCGAGGAGGCGACGCAGGGCGCCCGTCCCGCTCGCGGCCCCCAGGGCGGCCCGCGCGGCATTCCAGCCGCAGGCGCCGTGCACCCCGCCGCCGGGGTGCGCCGAGGCGCTGGCCAGGAACAGCCCGTCGATCGGCGTCTCGGGCCGGCCGAGTCCTGGCGTCGGTCGGAAGAACAGCTGCTGGTGGACAGCGGACGTGCCGCCGTTGACGGCTCCGCCGCGCAGGCTGGAGTTGGCCCGCTCCAGGTCGGCGGGACTCTGCACGTGCCGGGAGAGCACGGACGCGGCGAACTCGGGTGCCACCCGGGTGATCGCGGCCTCGACGCGCTCGACCTCGGCGGAGACCTCCGCCGCAGTCCAGTCCACACCGTGCGGGACGTGCGTGTAGGCCCAGGCCGACTCGGTCCCCGCGGGCGAGCGCGTGGCGTCGGCCGTGGTCATCTGACCGAACAGCAGGAACGGACGGTCGGGGATGCGTCCCGTCGACAGGTCGGCGGCCACGTCGGTGAAGCCCAGCCGGTCGACGCCCAGGTGCACGGTGCCCGCGCCGTGCGCCCCCGGGGCGGTCCAGGGCACGGGGCGGTCCAACGCCCAGTTGACCTTGAAGGTGGGGTGGTCCCACTGGAAGCGGTCGAGGTCGCGCAGCACGCGGGCCGGCAGGTGCTCGGGGGCGACGAGCTCGCGGTACAGGGCCGGAGCGGTGACGTCGGCCAGCACCGCGTGCCGCGCGCGGACGTGCTGCCCGGCGGCGGTCCGTACGCCGACGGCCCGTCGGCCGGCGACGAGGACCCGGTCCACGGGCGTGCCCGTCTCCAGGCGCCCTCCGCCCGCTTCGAGCCGGGAGACCAGGGACTGCGCCAGGACGCCCGCGCCGCCCTGCGGGACCGGGAAGCCGACGTCCTGCCCCAGCATCGCGAGCAGCCAGCCGAACACCCCGCTGCCCGCGGCGTCCGGTGGGACGTCCGCGTGCATCGCGTTGCCGGTGAGCAGCAGGCCGCCCCCGTCGCCGCGGAAGTGCTCGTCGGAGAGGCGTCGCACCGGGAGCACAGCGAGCCGCGCGAGGTCCAGGCCTCCGGAGACGCCGAGGCGCCGGAGCAGCCGGGCCGCCGAGACGACCGGCGGCAGCGGGGTGAAGAGCGCGTCGAGCAGGGGGTCGCGGATCCGCTGCCACGCCGCGGCCAGCGCCGTCCAGGCGTCGCCGTCGCCGGGTGCGAACTCCTCCAGGCCGGCGGCGGTGTCCTCCACGCTCCGGTGCAGCACCGCCGCGCGGCCGTCGTCGAGCGCGTGCGCGAGGACCCGGGGGGCGTGCACCCACCGCAGGCCGTGGTCCTCGAGGTGCAGCCCCCGGATGACGGGGGAGGCGGCGGCCAGCGGGTAGAAGGCACTGAAGAGGTCGGTGCGGAAGCCCGGCGCGGTCACCTCGGCGGTCCGGACTGCCCCGCCGGGCGCGTCCTGAGCCTCGAGGACCAGCACCTCCCACCCGGCGTCGACCAGCGCGTTCGCCGCGACGAGGCCGTTGGGGCCGGCACCGATGACCACCGCGTCCACCGTGCGCACACTCATGCGTCCTCCTGCTCAGCTCCGGTGCACGATCCGCCGGACCACCAGGGCGGTCCCCACCAGCCCGCCGGCAGCCACGCCGCGCAGCCAGTGCCGACCCCAGCCGCCGTGCACGGCCTCACCCGACGGCGTCGGCGCCCACAGGTTGCCCGGGTGCGTCGCCACGCGGCGCCGGGAGAGACCGCCGGCAAACATGAGGGGGCGGACCAGACGGTCGTAGATGCCCGGAAGGTAGCGGAAGCCCGCCTCGGCGACGTGGTTCGCCAGGCCGACCGAGACGGTTCGTCGCGGGCGGTCGAGGACCCGCACGATCGCCGCGGCCACGTCCTCGGGCCTGCTCACGGGGGGCGGGGGGCGGCCGTTGCGTCCCCCGTAGGCGGCGGCCTGCGAGTACACCGGGGTGTCGACGCCTCCGGGACTGATGAGCGACACGTGCACGCCTGGCACCTGGCGTGCCTCGATCTGCAGAGTCCGCGCGAGCCCGTGCACCGCCCACTTGCTGGTGACGTACGTGCTCATCCACGGGGTGGCGATCCGGCCGAGCAGCGACCCGACGACCACCAGGTGCCCGCCTCCCTGCTCGGAGAAGGTGGCGAGCGCGCGGCGGGCGACGTTCGCCGTGCCGACCAGGTTGACCTCCATCACCCGGTCGAACGCCTCCGCCGGGACCTCGTCGAACCGCCCGTACGCCACGACGGCGACCGTGTTCACGACCGCGTCGATCCGCCCGTGCACCGAGCGGGCACGGGCGAAGAGGGCGTCGATCGATGCTCGGTCACTGACGTCGGCCGGGACGACGGTGACGCGCAGTCCGGCGACGCCGTGGCGCTCCGCAGCCGAGCGGCACTCGGTGGCGACGGTCTCGAGGACGTCGGCCGACCGCGAGGAGAGGACCAGGGGCCGTCCGCGAGCGGCGAGAGCCTGGGCCGTCGCGCGCCCGATGCCGCTCGACGCGCCCACGACCAGGACGGCGCCGTCAGCCACGGGAGAAGGGACCGAGGAGGACGGTGGGACGGACGCTCACGTGCGCCTCCTTCGTGGGCCACCTCGGAGGTGGTCCGGGTGTCGTCGGTCCAGCGATTCTGCGGCGCCCGAGGCCGATCCGCCTGCCGAGGCGGTGTCGATGCCGGTGTCGATGCCTACGTCGCACGGCGTCCGCATGCGCATGCGCACGGGGATCGTCTCAGGGCACCGCCGGACGCGCCCCGTCGACCGCCAGCACCCGCGCGCTCGCAGCCGCCAGGCGATCACGCTCGTGCCGGCTCTCGCAGGCCCGGGCCAACGACGGGAAGGGATGCTCCTTGCCGCAGTCGGCGCAGACCCACGGGCTGCCGGTGTGCTCGCTCATCCCGGACCTCCCAGGGTCGTGCGTGGGCCCCGGGCTGCTGCACGACCTGCCTCGATCGTGCGCCCCGGTGCGCGGGAGCGCCACTCGTGCCCGACGGGGCGGGCGGCCCCTCACGACGGGCTCGCGAACAGGACGACGTTGTCCCGGTAGTGGCCCGTGGCGCGGTCGAACGGGCCACCGCAGGTGATCAGCACCAACCGGGCCGGGCCCTGGGCAGCGAACAGGTCGGACGGGAGCTCGGACTTGTCGAGGGAGCGGCGCTCGGTCAGCGTGAAGGAGTACGAGGCGCCTGCGGCGTCGGTGACGGTGAGCACGGTGCCCATCGGTGCACGGGCCAGGGCAGCCATCGGGCCCGGACCGTGACTGGGAGCGTCCACGTGCGCGGCGATCAGCGTCGTCCCCGTGGGAGCGCCGGGGGGGGCGCTCATCGCCCACCACCCCAGGACGCCCGGGTCCGCGGGCAGGGCCAGGGCTCCGTCGGGGTCGACGAGGACCGGCTCCACCGAGGCGGCCAGAGCCAGGGCATCCACGCCCAGGGCGACGGGCGGGGCGGGCTCGGCACGCGTCGACGCGGGCGGTGGGGTCGACCTCACCGGAGCCGGCGACGACGCGACGGGCGTCAGCCGGGCCGCGGACGCGTCGGCAACCTCGAACGCGTCCGGTCCGGAGGTCAGGGCAGCGCCCGCCGCGACCAGGAGCAGCCCGGCACCGAGCATCGAGACGCTCAGGTACCGGCGCTGCTCCGGCCGCGCATGGTGGTCAGGCACGTCGACGGACGACCCGGGTCCCGGCCACGACGACGAGCAGCAGCCCGGCGCCCACGAGCGCCACGCCCAGCGAGCTCGTCCCGGTGGCCGCCTGCCCGCCGGAGCCGGCCGGGACCGACGTCGGCACACCGAACTGCGGCGCCGCGGCGAGGGCCTCGTCGAGGTGGTGCTGGACCACCGGTGCCGCCGCGGCAGCGAGGTCCTTGACCTGCTGCTCGGAGCCGCTCGCCAGCTCGGTCTCACCGGCGGCCAACGTGGCGCGGTGTGCGGCGATCTGCAGGGCGATCCAGGCGCTGTCGAACGCCGCGCCGCTCGTGGCCGTCACCGCGCTGAGGTCGGCCTGCTGCTGTGGCGTGGGCGTCGTGGGCAGCGTGACCCCCAGCTGCGTCGCGGCTGCCGTGAGGCTGGCGTCGAGGGTGGTGTGGTCGGTGATGAGCATCTGACCGAGCTGGCGCACGGTGTCCGTGGAGGCCTGCGCGACGGCGGCCTGACCGGCGGCGATCTCAGCAAGGTTCCCCTGGTGTGCGCTTGCCATCCACGCCTGGTCCTGCGCGGACGGTGCAGCCTGTGCGGCGGGAGCGGCGGCCAGGAGGGCGATGCCGGTGACGAGTGCGGTGAGCGCGAGCCGGGGTGACAGGTTCATGAGAGAGCTCCTCGAGGGAGTGGTTCCCGCCGTGGCGGGCCGGCCACCTCCTGGACCCGGTCCTCCGACGGTAGGTCGTTCCCCGTCACCCGCAACTCGCCGGGCCGCCTCCGCACGTGCAGTTCCAGCCGACCGGGACCATGCTGGACGTGTCGCGTCGAGCCGGGGCGTGGCTTCGTCCAAGGCAGCGCTGGGGGCCGCCGAGGTGGGGTTCATGAACGCGCACGGAACGAGCTTCGGTTCTCGCGGGCCGGCCGGGATCCCGCACCCCGACGGCCTGCGCGCCGTGGTGGCGCGATCGTCCGGACAGCTGATGAGCGACAGCACGGTGGACACGCTGCTGGGCTTGCTCACCTCCGCGGCGCAGCGGGTGGTCCCTGCGGCGTCCGGAGCGGGGCTGACCCTGGAGGGACCCGACGCGGAGACCGTCACCCTCGCGGCGACCCATCCCGACGTCGAGCTGCTCGACGCGCTGCAGTACGAGATCGGCGAGGGGCCGTGCCTGACGGCGTGGCGCGACCGCGTGGTGGTCCGCGTCGATGACGTCACCGTCGAACGCCGCTGGCCGCGCTGGTGCGAGGAGGCGGCGAGGACGGAGATGAGGTGCTCACTGAGCGCGCCCATGGTGGTGGGTGACACGGTCCTGGGAGCGGTGAAGGTCTACGGACGGTCGCCCGGCAGCGTCACCGAGGACGACGAGGCGACGATGCGGGTGTTCGCGGCACAGGCGGCGATCCTCGTGGCGCACGCCCAGGACTACCGGCGCGCCGGTGCGCTGAGCGACAACTTGCAGCTGGTGCTGCGCCAGCGCGACGACATCAACCGCGCCTGCGGCGTGCTCATGCAGCGCGAGGGGCGTCGGCCGAGGCGGCCTTCACGTTCCTCGTGAGCCTCGCCGAGCGTGACCAGCGGCCGGTGCACGAGGCCGCCGCGCTCCTCGTCCGGCGCGCGGGCCGGAGGGAGCGATGAGCGGCGCGACCCTGACGACGGAACGCCAGCGCCAGCTGATCCAGGTGGCGCACTCGCGTGGCCAGATGTCGACCGACGCGCTGTGGCAGCGCTGCTTCGCCCTGGGCGCCACGATCGGGCCCCGGGGAGCTGGAGGCGTATCTCGACGGGCGGCTCGACCTGCCTGCCGCGGAGGCGGACCGGGTGGCGCTCGCCGTCAACGAGCGCCTCGACGACCTGCACTGGAGGCACCGGGCGCCGTACTCGCGCGTGGTGCGCCAGCTCGACCGGCCGGGGGGCCCGCTCGCGGCTCTGACGTCCCTGCTGCGCGCCACGCACCTCGTGGCTCCCGACACGCTGGCCCACGCCGTCGACGTCGGCGCGCGCGAGCTCGGTGTGCGCGCCGTCGCCTACCTCGTCGACGACGCGGACGAGGTGCTCGTCGCGGTGGCGGAGCCGCCCGAAGACGCGGTCCTCGACGTGGACGCGACGCTGGCCGGCCGGGCCTACCGACTGCTCGAGACCCAGCGCACGACGACGGGAGCACCGCGGCTGTGGGTCCCCATCCTCGACGGTGCGGAGCGGCTCGGTGTGCTCGAGGTGGTTCTCGACGACCCGCGCGACCTCGACGACCCGACGCTGCGCCGCCAGTGCTGGTGGTTCACGCACTACCTGGGACACCTGGTGACGGCGCTGGACGCGTACGGGGACAGCATCGACGCCCTTCGTCGACGCCGGACCAGGGAGCTCCCGACCGAGCTGGTGCGCGCGCTGCTCCCACCACTGACCGCAGGATCGGACCGGGTGCTCGTCAGCGGCCGCCTCGAACCCGCTGACGCCGTCGGCGGCGACGTCTTCGACTACTCGATCTCCACCGACCGGTTCCAGCTCTTCATCGCCGACGCCACCGGGCACGACCTGCGCGCAGGGCTCGCAGCCTCCGCGGCGGTCGCCGCCTACCGCCACGAGCGCAGGCTGGGGCACGGGCTGCTCCAGCAGGCGCAGGGTATCCAGGACGCGGTCGCCGACCAGTTCGCCGGCGAGACCTACGCCACCGGGGTGCTGCTGGACCTGGACCTGGGCACCGGACACCTGCGCTACCTGAACGCGGGGCACCCGGCGCCGCTGCTGATCCGGGACGGCAGGGTGGTCCGAGAGCTCCACCGTGGCAGGCGTCCGCTGTTCGGGCTCGAGGCGCGCGAGACGACCGTCGCGGAGGAGCACCTGGAGCCGGGTGACTCCGTCCTGCTCTACACCGACGGGATCATCGAGGCCCGGGACGCGTCGGGGACGAGCTTCGGGCTCGACCGGCTGGTGGAGATGCTGGAGCGGTCGGCCCCGGAACAGCTCCCGTTGCCCGAGGTCCTGCGCCGGGTGCGCCGTCGGATCCTCGCGCACCAGGAGGGGGTCCTGCAGGACGACGCGACCCTCGTCCTGATGCAGTGGACCACCGAGGGCCAGGCCGCGCTCGAGCCCGACCCTCCGGTGTGAGCGCGGTCGGCCGGCGGGCGAGGTGACGACTCGCGCTGAGTGCGGACGGGGGACAGGCTGGACGCGGCCGTCCGAGGACCTGAGGAGTGCACATGGAGTACCGCCAGCTGGGGAAGACAGGCCTGACCGTGTCCGAGATCGGCTACGGCGCGTGGGGCATCGGCGCCTCGGCGTGGATCGGTGCCCGTGAGGACGACTCGGTGGCGGCGCTGCACCGGGCGATCGAGCTGGGGGTGACGTTCATCGACACGGCCCGGGGCTACGGGGAGAGCGAGCGCATCGTCGGCGGGGTCCTGCACGACCACCCGGACGTCCTGGTGGCCACGAAGGTCCCGCCGAGGAACGGCACCTGGCCGGCTCCCGGTGGGCTGCACCCGGACGAGACGTTCCCGGGCGCGCACATCCGGCAGAGCCTGGAGACCAGCCTCGCCGCGTCCGGCCTGGAGGCGTTCGACGTGCTGCAGTTCCACGTCTGGAGCGACGAGTGGGTGGGCAGGGGCGACTGGCTGGAGACGATCGCCGACCTGCGCCGGGAGGGCAAGATCCGGTTCTTCGGCGTCTCGATCAACGACTACCAGCCGGAGAACGCCCTTGAGCTGGTCCGCAGCGGCACGGTGGACACCGTCCAGGTCATCTACAACGCGTGGCACCAGCAGCCGGAGGAGCAGCTGCTGCCCGCCTGCGCCGAGCACGGCGTCGGCGTGATCGTGCGCGTGGCGCTCGACGAGGGCGGGCTGACGGGGCGCATCACGGCGGGGTCGACGTTCCCCGAGGGCGACTTCCGGAACACCTACTTCGGCGGTGACCGACCGGCCCAGGTTGAGCAGCACGTCGACGCGCTCGTGGCAGAGCTGGGTGTCACCACGGGGGAGCTGCCCGACCTCGCGCTGCGCTACGTCCTGGACCACCCGGCCGTGTCCACGGTGATCGCCGGCATGCGCACGGTGCGCAACGTCGAGCGCAACGCCGCCACGAGCGACGGCCGGCGGCTGACCGAGGCGCAGCGGGAGGTCATCCGGCGCCACCGGTGGGAGCGGAACTTCTACCGGGCCCCCGGCGCGTAGCGCTCAGGCGCAGGGCGGCCTTGGCGGCCTCGATCACCAGGAACACCAGCACCGCGATCCCGGCCGTCAGTGCCCAGCCGTGCACACCGATCGGGCTCGAGCCGAACCACGCGTGCATGAACGGCGCGTAGGTGAACACCAGTTGGAGCGCGATCAGCGCGCCGGCGGACACCCACAGGCTGCGGTTGCCGGTGAGCACCCGTGTGGTGAGCGCGGACCCGTTGAGCAGGCGGCAGCTCAGCAGGAACGCGAGCTGGCCGAGGGCCAGCATCATCACCGCGGACGTCTGCGCGACGGCGTAGTCACCGGTGCGGTCGCGCTCGAGGACGAAGACGGCCAGCGTCGCGGCGCCGAGGACGACCGAGGCGGTCAGGACGAGCGCGATCGCGTGCGGGGAGAGCACCTGCTCGGTCGTCGACCGGGGCGGCCGCCGCATGATCCCGGGTTCCGCGGGCTCGCCCGCCAGGGTGAGCGACAGGGTGAGCGCGGTGATGAGGTTGATCCACAGGATCTGCACGGGGGACAGCGGCAGGGCCAGCCCGGCCAGGACGGCGACCAGGATCACCAGCGACTGCGCTCCGTTGGTGGGCAGCAGGAAGACGACGGCCTTGCGGATGTTGTCGTAGATCCGCCGGCCTTCCTCGACGGCCCGCTCGATGGTGGCGAAGTTGTCGTCGGCGAGGACGATGTCCGCGGCCTCCTTGGTGGCCTCGGTGCCCTTGATGCCCATGGCGACACCCACGTCCGCGCGGGTGATCGACGGGGCGTCGTTGACGCCGTCGCCGGTCATCGCCACGACCTCGCCGTGGAACTGCAGGGCCTTCACGATCCGGAGCTTGTGCTCCGGGGAGGCGCGGGCGTAGACGTCCACGTCCCGGACCACCTCGCGCAGCTCGTCGTCGTCCATGCCCTGCAGGTCCGCGCCGGTCAGCACCCGGACCCGGCCGTCGACCGGCACGATGCCCAGCTCGCGGGCGATCGCCGTGGCGGTGCCCCGGTGGTCGCCGGTGATCATCTTGACCCGGATGCCTGCGGAGTGCGCCTCCGCGATCGCGGCGGTGGCCTCGGGTCGCGGCGTGTCGACGATGCCGACGACGCCGAGGAACGTGAACCCACCGCCGAGGTCGCCCAGCGCGAAGTCGTCGACCCCGTCGGCCGGCCGGACCGCGGCGGCGAGCACCCGGAGCCCCTGGGCGGACAGTGCGTCGATCCGCTCGTCCCACGCGTCCCGGTCCAGCGCCCGGACGTCGCCGTCCTGACCGCGCTCGGTGCCGGCGCGGTCGAGCAGGCGGTCCGGGGCGCCGACGGCGTGCACCACCCGGGTGGTCCCGTCGGGCAGGTCGTCCAGCGTCGCGGCGAACTTGTGCGCGGAGTCGAACGGCACCTCGCCGACGCGGGCCGCTCCGCGCACGTCCACGCCGGCCTTGGTGGCGAGGACGTCCAGAGCGCCCTCGGTGGGCTGGCCGACGACGCGCCAGCCGTCCTCGGTGGGCTCGACGTGGGCGTCGTTGCACAGGACGACGGCCAGCACCAGGGCGGCCAGGTCGGGGTGGGCGCCCAGGTCCGCCGTCGTGCCGTCCGCAGAGACGACACGTCCCACGGGTGCGTAGCCGGTGCCCTCCACCGTGTAGGCGGCCGCGGCCGTGACCACGGTGCGAGCCGTCATCTCGTTCTGCGTCAGGGTCCCGGTCTTGTCCGAGCAGATGGTCGTCGTGGAGCCGAGCGTCTCGACCGCCTGCATCCTGCGCGTGATCGCGCGCTGCCGGGCCATCTGCTGCACGCCGAGCGCCAGCGTGATGGTGACCAGCGCGGGCAGCCCCTCGGGGACCGCGGCGACCGCGAAGCCGATGGCGGCGGAGATCAGCTCGTCGACGCCCAGCCCGTGGACGAACCGGCCGACCAGCAGCATGACGACGGCGAGGACACCGATGAGGACCGACAGCTGGGTACCCAGGTGCGCGAGCTGACGGGCGAGCGGGGTGTCGATCGCGTGCTGCTCGCTCACCAGCTGGGAGATGCGGCCGATCTCGGTGTCGCGGCCCGTCGTGGTCACCACACCCTCGCCGGTGCCCGCGGTGACGATCGTCCCGGAGAACAGCATCGGGGTCCGGTCGCCGATGCCCGCGTCGGGACCGGTCACCTCGACCGACTTGGTCGCCGGCACAGACTCGCCGGTCAGCGCGGACTCGTCGACCTGCAGCTGGGTCGCCGTGAGCAGCCGGACGTCGGCCGGCACCCGGTCCCCGCCGCGCACCCGGACCACGTCGCCGACGACGAGGGCCGCCGACTCGACCACCCCCCAGTCGCCGTCCCGCAGCACCTGTGCGCTCAGCGACTGCATCCTGCGCAGCCCCGCCAGCGCCGAGGCCGCCCGGCCCTCCTGCACGAACCCGATCAGGCCGGTGGCGACGATGACCGCCACGATGACGGCGAAGTCGACCCAGTCCCGCGTGAGCGCCTTGAGCACGGCCGCCGCGACCAGGATGTAGATCAGCACGTCGGCGTACTGGCTCAGCAGGCGTCGGAGCACGGACGGCTGGGGCGGCTCCGGCAGCTCGTTGCGCCCGTCGCGCGCGAGCCGTTCCTCGACCTCCCGTGCGGTCAGCCCGTCGGCCGAGCCGCCGACGGCCCGCAGAACCTCCTCGCCGGGCAGCGCCCACGGCGCCGGCAGCGGTAGTGCGCGAGGCTGGCCATGAGTGGGAGCGGGCACGACGCCCATCCTTCCAGCGGGGTCCCGCAGCGCCAGCCCCGGGACCTCCGGCCCTTCTCGTGGTCGGGGCGGTGCTCGACCATCAAGAGGTGCCCGCGGTGCGCGGGTCGATCGACGGACGGAGCTCGGGATGTCGCACGTGCTGGTGGCCTACGGGACGTCCCGAGGCGGGACCCAGGGTCTGGCCGATCTGATCGGGAACGACCTGCGCGGCCGTGGCCACGACACGGTCGTCCGCGCGGCGGGCGACGTCGGCGAGCTCCGGGACGTCGACGCGGTCATCGTCGCCGGCAGCCTCTACGCCGGGCGCTGGCACCGGGACGCGCGCCGACTGGTGAAGCGCGAGGCCGTCGCCCTGTCCGCTGTGCCGGTGTGGCTCGTCGCCACCGGGCCGCTCGACGGCACGGCAGCGCAGGGTCAGATCCCACCCGTGAAGCATGTCGCCGACGCCGCCGAACGCATCGGTGCGCGCGGCGTGCAGACCTTCGGCGGCCGCCTCGACCCCGACGCCAAGGGCTTCCCTGCCAGCGCGATGGCCAAGACCAGCGCGGGGGACTGGCGGGACGCCGAGCACGTGGCCCGCTGGGTCGAGCAGGTCGACGGCGAGCTCAGGGCCCTGGTGCCCTGACCCGCGGGGGCTGCCTCGCCGGGATGCGGGCCGACCGGTGGTGGTCGACAGTGGTCGGGCGGTGCAGCAGGCTGCCGCGCGCAGCACTTCCCGGGAGGACGTCCTATGGCACACACCGTGTCCGACTTCATGACCTCGCACCCGACGGTGGTCGAGGTGACCGACACCCTGCGGTCCGTGGCGCAGACGATGGCCACGCAGGACCTGGGTTCCCTGGTGGTGGCGGAGAACGGCTCCGTCGTCGGCATCGTCACCGACCGTGACCTCGTGGTCCGTGGCCTGGCCGAGGGCATCGGGCTGGACGCACCGGTCGGTCAGCTCGCCACCGGCCGGCTGGTCACGGTCCGACCCGGCGACGACGTCGCCGAGGTGGTCCAGCTCATGCGCGACAAGGCGGTCCGGCGGGTGCCCGTGCTGGACGGCGACCAGGCGGTCGGCATCGTGAGCCTCGGTGACCTGGCCGTCGCGCTCGACTCCGACTCGGCGCTGGCCGACATCTCCGCGGCCCCGCCGAACGACTGACCCACCGCGTGCGGCGGCGCCGGAGCCGACGCACGATGAGGTGCGGCCGAAGCAGGCGACCGCGGACGGCAGCGTGACGAATGGGTGGTGCACATGGGTATCGACGACCTGAAGAGCAAGGCCACGGACGCCCTGGACAGCGACAAGGGCGAGAAGGCCAGCGACACCGGGTTCGACAAGGCGCGCGACGCGGCGTCGTCGGCCACCGGCGGGTCGCACGACGAGCAGATCACGAAGGTCCAGACGTCGGCCGACGAGCGCGTCGGCGACGAGTGACCGGTTGACCGCGACCGGCACCCCACGGACGCAGCGGTCCGGGGGTGCCGGTCGTCGTCGTCCGCGCCCACCCCGGATGCGTGCGTCGACCTGCGGTGCGAGCCTGGGCGGATGACCACGACACCCGACTCGACCCCCACCACACCGGACGACGGCACGGCGCCGCCCGACGACTCCACGACGCCCTACGACCCGGCGACGGACCCGGACGCGGATCCCGGGATGCTCAACCCGCGCACCGGGTCGGCGGCCGCCGACGACGGCGACGAGGGCAGCGACCCCGACGCCGACCCGGACCAGCTGAACCCGCGCGACTGACGACCTCGGTCGCAGCCCGGCGGCAGCTCCCGGCGGGGGTGGGCCTCGCGGCGGTCGCACGGCGGACGTATCCTCCGACTGCTGGCACCGTGAGAAGCGACGGTGCGTCGGCGAGTGGTCGGAGAACGACATGGACGTCACGATCCAGCTGGGCGTGCACGGCGCCCCCGCCCTGATCAGCGCGGCCGGGGTGCTCGACGTGCACTCCGCGCCGGGGTTCCGGGAGACGGTCGCGCGGCTGCTCGAGGTCGCGGGGCCTCATCCCCGGCTGGACACCTCCGGGCTCGACGTGCGCGACCACGCCGGAGCCGCCGCACTGCAGTGGCTGCAGCGCCACAGCCGGGAGTTCGGGGGCTCGGTGCGCCCCGCGGGAGACGACGAGGCCGCACTGCGGGTCGGTGGCGGCTGACCCGGAGCCGCCCGCCAGAAGCTGGTTCCGCGTGGTGACGACGCGTGCTGTTGAAGCGGTTCGTGCCGGTTCCTAGCATGGGGACGTATGGCCCGGTCGCAGCTGGCGGAGGTGGCTCTCGGGGTGTTCCGGGTCCGGGACACGTGCCACGTCTACGTGGTCGTCGCGCCGGGATCGCGCAGCGGCATCGCGGTCGACTTCGGCTCCGGGCTGGTCCTCGACCTGCTCGACGAGATCGGGATCGACCGGATCACCGACGTGCTGATGACCCACCACCACCGGGACCAGGGACAGGGGCTGCCCCGTGCGGTCGGCGCGGGCGTCCGCGTGCACGTGCCACCGGTCGAGCGGGACCTGTTCGACGGCGTCGCGGACATGTGGCGGACACGACCGCTGGACAACGACTACAACGTGCGCCAGGACCGGTTCTCCCTTCTCGAGCCGGTGCCGGTGCACGCCGTGGTGCCCGAGTACCGGACCCAGGAGTACGGCGGGGTGCAGATCACCACGCTGCCGACGCCGGGCCACACCACGGGCTCGGTGACGTACGTCCTGGAGCGGGCCTGTGCACGCATCGCCTTCACGGGAGACCTCGTCTACGCCCCCGGCAAGGTCTGGTCGCTCGCCGCGACGCAGTGGAGCTACACCGAGACCGAGGGCGCGGCGATGACCGTGCTCAGCTGCTGGACGCTCGCACGGGAGCACCTGTCCTTGCTGCTGCCCTCCCACGGGGAACCGATGGACGACCCGCCGCACGCGCTCGCCCTGCTCGCGACCCGGATGCAGGCCTACGTCGACTCCCGCCGCCCGTTGCCGTGGGACCTGCGGACGCGTCTCGACGAGCCGTACCTGCGGCTCACCGAACACCTCCTGCTCAACACGTCGAGCACCTCGTGCAGCTACGCGCTGCTGTCGCGCTCGGGCGCCGCGCTGCTCGTGGACTACGGCTACGACATGACCACCGGGCTGCCCTCGGGGCACGACCGGGCATCGCGGCGACCGTGGCTGGCGTCGCTGCCGGCGCTGCGGCGCACCTACGGCGTCGGTGCGGTCGAGGTGGCCCTGGCGACGCACTACCACGACGACCACGTGGCCGGGCTGAACCTGCTGCGGGAGGCCGAGGGCACCGAGGTCTGGGTGCCGGCGAGCGTGGCCCCGATCCTCCAGGACCCGTCGGCCCACGACCTGCCGTGCCTGTGGTTCGACCCCGTAGCGGTGGACCGGGTGCTGCAGCCGGGCACGACCGTGCGGTGGCACGAGTACGACATCACGGTGCACGACCTGCCCGGGCACACCCTCTACGCGGCCGCCTTCGAGGTTGAGGTGGACGGTCTGCGGGTCCTGTTCACGGGCGACCAGCAGGACGGTCAGGGGATCCCCGGGCAGCGACGCGAGTTCCTCAACTACCAGTACCGCAACCGGTTCCGCGCCGAGGACTACCGCCGCAGCGCGGCCCTGTACCGACAGATCGCCCCCGGGGTCATGGTCTCGGGGCACTGGGAGCCGAGGTGGGTGGACGACGAGTACCTCGAGATGCTGGCCGCCCAGGGGGAGGAGGTGGTGGAGCGCCATCGTGAGCTGCTGCCGGTCGACGTCGCGGGTCCGGGCGCCGACGGCATCCTGGCGCGGATCGAGCCCTACCGGTCACGCGTTCCGGTGGGCGGCACCGTCCGCCTCACCGCGACGGTGCACAACCCGCGGCAGGATGCGCAGCAGCTGACCGTCCGGATGGCGCTGCCGGCCGGCTGGGCCAGCGAGCCGACGGACGTCACGGTCACGCTGCCGCCGGCAGGGTCGGTGGCCCTCCCGTTCGAGCTCACCGTGGGTGACAGGCCACGCCGACGGGTGCCTGTCGCCGTCGACGTGCGGATCGGGGAGCTGCACCTCGGCCAGCACGCCGAGGCTCTGGTCGACGTGGTGGGGAGCTGACGTCACGGCGCAGGGGTGCACCCGAGGTGCGCTACCCCTTGCGACCGGTCGTCGCGACGCCCTCGATGAAGTACCGCTGCCCGAACGCGAAGAGCAGCAGCATCGGCAGGGTGACCAGCAGCGACGCCACCATGACGTACTGGTAGTCACCCTGCCCCCCCGCCGTCGGGCTGTACTTCGTCATGGCGTAGGCGATGCCCAGCGGGGCCGTGAAGCCCTCGACGCTGCCGGCGTTGAGGTAGATGAGCGCGGCCTGCAGGTTGTTCCAGCTGGCTTGGAACTCGAACAGCAGCACGATCACGAACGACGGCACCGACAGCGGCATCGCGACCTTCCAGAACATCGTCCAGTAGCTCGCCCCGTCGATCCGGGCCGCCTCGAAGAGCTCGCGAGGCAGGCCGAGGAAGAACTGGCGCTGCAGGAAGATGTAGAACGCCGAGCCGAACAGGTTGGCGCCGAAGAGCGGGATCCACGTGCCGAGGGCGCCCAGGTTCTTCCAGATCAGGTAGATCGGGATCATGGTGACGGCGCCCGGCAGCATCATCGTCGCGAGCACCAGCCCGAACAGGAGCCCGCGCCCGGGGAACCGGAAGTAGGCGAACCCGAACGCCACCACGGAGCTGGACAGCGCCACGGCGACCGCAGCCAGCACGGCGATCGAGACGCTGGTGAAGATCCAGCTCAGCAGCGGCAGCTGGTCCCACACCTCCGCGTAGTTGCTCCAGTGGAACTCGGCCGGCCACAGCGCGTTGTCGAAGACCTGTCCGCGGCCCTTGAGGCTGGCCGAGAGGAGCCACACGAACGGGTACAGGAAGAGCAGGCTGAAGAGGACGAGCAGGACCCAGAGCACGACGCGGCCGACGCGGCGTCCCGGCCCGGGCCGCTCCGGCGTGGCGACCGGGGTCGGCGGCGCGACGACCACCGGGGGGAGCGGCCGGGGGCCCGCCATCGGCACGGTGGCCATCAGCGGTCTCCTTCGTAGTAGACGAGCCTGTTGCCGAACCGCATCTGCACGAACGTGACCAGCAGGATGATCACGAACAGCAACCAGGCCATGGCGGCGGCGAACCCGAAGTTGAACTGCCGGAACGCCTGCTGGAACAGGTAGACCGCGTAGAACAGGGACGCCTCGGGGGAGGCGTTCGACTGGTCGCGCCAGAACAGCAGGTAGGCGGAGTCGAAGATCTGGAACGCGGCGATGGTGAGCACGATGACGTTGAAGAACATGGCGCTGGAGATCATCGGCAGCGTGATGCTGACGAACCGGCGCACCGGACCTGCGCCGTCGAGCGAGGCCACCTCGTACAGCTCGCGCGGCACGTTCTTCAGAGCCGCCAGGAAGATGACCATGGTGCCGCTGACCGCCCACAGCTGCATGAGCACGATCGACGGCTTGATCCAGACCGGGTCGACCAGCCACTGCGGGCCCTCCACCCCGAACACCGCCAGGAGCTGGTTGATGGCGCCGCTGTTCCCGTTGAGCAGGAGGAAGAAGACCGCAGCCGTCGCGACCACCGGCGTCATGCGCGGCAGGTAGTACAGCGTCCGGAAGAACCCGGCGCCGCGGCCGACGCCGTTGAGGAGCCCGGCGAGGAACAGGGCGAAGACGATCTCCAGCGGGACCGCCAGCAGGGCGTAGAACAGGGTGTTGCCGAGGGCGGTGGCGACGCGGGGGTCCTCGAGGAGTGCGGTGTAGTTCGCGGTGCCCGCGGGCCGCGCGGAGTTGGTGGCCAGGTTGTAGTGGCTGAACGAGATGACGAGGCTGTAGATCATGGCGCCCGCCGTGAACACCAGGAACCCGACGATCCAGGGCGAGATGAACAGGTAGCCGGCGATCGCCTCGCGGCGGTCGAACCGTCCCGCACGTCGTCGACGGGCGGTCGGCACCTGGCCGACCGGCGCCGGCTCCACGCTGAGCCGCGCCATGGGGCACCTCCACCCGTCCGTGCGACGGGAGTCCTGTCGCACCAGCTCGGTGGCCGCGTCCTGACCGCCCGCCGTGGCCGCGCCACGTCGGCGCGAACGTAACCCCCGGCACGGTCGGTCGCAACCGCTGGTCGGCCCGACCGGGCCGTCAGCGCAGGGGGTCCAGCAGCGCCTGACCGGTGGTCGTCCACTGCACCAGCAGGACCGTGGCGTCGTCCTGCAGCACCCCGTTCTGGTAGTCGAGGATCCGCCGGCACACGCGGCGCACCGTCTCGGGCAGCGGCGTGCCCTCGGCGGCCTCCCGCTCCACGAAGTCGACGAGGCGGTCGATCCCGAAGAAGCTCCCCTCCTCGTCGCGTGCCTCGGCGATGCCGTCGGTGTAGAGGACCAGCACGTCGTCCGGCTCCAGGGCCTCTTCGGCGATCGTGGCGCTGCGCATGTCCAGACCCAGCAGCGGGCGGTGCCCGTCGGCCAGCATCTTGACCACCCGGCCCCGCCGCAGGAGCAGGGGCGGCGGGTGGCCGGCGGAGAGGTACCGCAGGACCCCCGTGTGCAGGTCGAGCCGGCCGAGCACGCCCGTGGCGTACATGTGCCCGCCGAACTCGTCGCTCACCGCGCGGTGGATCGACTCGGTCTGCTCGAACAGTCCGTGGCCCTGCCGGCGGGCGTTCCGGTACGCCGCGAGGGCGGTCGCGGCGGCCAGGCCGGAGTGCAGGTCGTGCCCGGTGGCGTCGAGGATCGCGAACTGCGCCGTGTCGTCCGAGAGGGCGTAGTCGAAGACGTCCCCGCCCACCGTGCTGGACGGCTCGAGCCGGCCGCTGACCACGATCTTGTCGGTGGCGGCGGTCAGTGGCGGCAGCAGCTGCCAGACCAGCTCCGCGGACAGGCTCCGGGGGAGCTGGCGCCGGACCTCGTCGATCCCGTCGCCGAACTCGTCGAGGACCGCGATCAGGTGGCCCAGGTAGTGCGTGAACCACCAGCACTGGCGCAGGAACGCGGAGTCCCCGAGCCGGCCCGGCTGCCGGACGACGACCTTGAGGACCCCGAGACGCTCCATCCCGTCGATGATCGGGATCCACAGGTGCGGGTCCGGAGGCGCCGGGGAGGCCTGGACGGCCTGCATCCGGTAGGCGCGTCCCGCGAGCGTGGTGTCGACCGCGAGCGCGGGCAGGGCCTCGTCGTGCGCGCCGACCATCGGCACCAGGAGCGTGTGCGAGTAGTCCGCGAGGTAGACGGTCGCCTCCGCGCCCAGGTGGCCGGCGGCGTCCTGCACGGCGGCGGGCAGCAGGTCGGGGGGCGCGAGGTGGGTGCGCCGCAGGAGTGTGGTCAGCGCGGCGAGGGAGCCGGCCGCGCCGGACTGCTCGAGTGCCATGGAGCCACGCCCCTCACGGGCGGTGACCTGCGCACCGCCCCTCTCGCTCACCTTAGGCCGGGGGGACGCGGGGACCGGTCGGGTCGATGCCCGGGCCGGTGGCCTGCTCGTGCGGTGAGCCGAGCACCAGCACCAGGTGGCCGCCGAGGTAGCCGCTGACGGCCGTGACGCCGCCGGCGAGCATGCTGGCAGCGATGCCCGGACCGCGGAGGCCGCGGCGCCGCAGCAGCCACGAGGTCGTGTACAGCGCGAGCGCTCCCGTGTTCAGCATCGCGTGCAGGGCACCCACCGTGCGGACCCGGTCTCCACCTCGTCGCCAGTCGGCGAGACCGGTCAGTGCGGTCGGAACCGCGGCGAGGACCCCGAGCCCGAGCAGCCGGTCCGCGGAGCCTCCGCCGTCCGACCCCACGACGTCGAGCACCGAGCTGCTGACCCACAGCCCGATCGGCAGGTCGGTCATCAGCGGGTGGGCGGCGTGGCCGAGGGGAGCCCCGCGCAGCAGGTCGCGCACGGCCGGGGGGGCGGCGACGGCGTCGGCCACCGGGCCGAGGGCGCGGGCGACGGACTCGAGCGCGGGGGAGCTCTCGGCGGCCTCGGCGAGGCGGCGCGGGAGAGGGGTGGATGCAGGACGCATGACAGGTCCGTCCGGGACGCGGGAGCCAGGCCGAGTTCTCCACCTGCGTCGAGCATCGCAGGTAGGACGCCCGCTCGCCCACCGTCCCGTCGACGGGTTGCGGCACCTGCCGCGTGCGAGCACGCTCGTCGCGACGGTCGAGGAGCGGCTGCCCGCCGGGCCCAGCGGGGCGATCCGCACGACGGGAGCAGTCCATGTCCGGGGACGCGAAGCGTGGAGCAGCACCCGTGGCCCGCGACCGGATCGCGGAGCCGTGGGGGACGCGCACGCCCTACGGCGACGGCGCGCCGTGGCCCGTGCGCGTCGACACGTTCCTGCAGGACGGGACCACAGCCGACCAGGTGGACCGCTGGGTGCAGAGCGCGTCGGTGCTGCACTCGAACGGGGACGGCCTCGACGTCGCCGTCAGGGACGGTCGGATCGTCGGCGTCCGGGGCAGGGCGCACGACCGGGTCAACCACGGCAGGCTCGGGCCCAAGGACCTCTTCGGGTGGCAGGCGAACCACTCGCCCGACCGGCTCACCCGCCCTCTGGTCCGCGACGGTTCCCGGCTCGTCGAGGCGTCGTGGGACGAGGCCATGGACCGGATCGTCGCACGGACCCGGCACCTCCTCGGCGAGCACGGCCCGAGCAGCATCGGCTTCTACACCTCCGGGCAGCTCTTCCTGGAGGAGTACTACGCGCTCGCCGTCGTCGCACGGGGCGGGATCGGCACGCTCCACCTGGACGGCAACACCCGCCTCTGCACGGCGACGGCCGCGGAGGCCCTCAAGGAGTCGTTCGGCTCCGACGGGCAGCCCGCCTCGTACACCGACGTGGACCATGCGGACGTCATCGCGCTCTTCGGGCACAACGTCGCCGAGACGCAGACGGTGCTCTGGTCGCGGATGCTCGACCGGCTCGCCGGTCCGCGGCCGCCGGCCGTCGTGTGCGTCGATCCCCGGCCCACGCCCGTCGCGCGTGCGGCGACCGTGCACCTGGCTCCCCGTCCCGGAACGAACCTGGCGCTCATGAACGGGCTGCTGCACGAGCTGCTCGCGCACGACTGGGTGGACCACGCGTACGTCGCGCAGCACACCGTCGGGTTCGAGGACCTGCGTGCGATGGTCGGGGACTACCCGGCCGAGCGTGCGGCGAACATCTGTGGGCTCGACGTGGACGACCTGCGCGCGGCCGCACGTCTGATCGGCACGGCCGAACGGCTGCTGTCCACGGTGCTGCAGGGCTTCTATCAGTCGCACCAGGCCACGGCCGCCGCAGTCCAGGTGAACAACGTGCACCTGGTGCGGGGCATGCTGGGCCGCCCCGGGTGCGGCGTGCTGCAGATGAACGGCCAGCCGACCGCCCAGAACACCCGGGAGTGCGGCGCGGACGGGGACCTGCCCGGCTTCCGCAACTGGGCGAACCCCGACCACGTGGCGGATCTCGCCCGGGTGTGGAACGTCGACCCGTCAGCCATCCCGCACCACGGCCCACCGACGCACGCCATGCAGATCGTCCGGTACGCCGAGCAGGGGTCGATCGGCCTGCTGTGGGTGCAGGCCACCAACCCCGCCGTCTCGCTGCCGGAGCTGGCGCGGGTGCGGTCGGTGCTCGCGGGCGACGGGCTGTTCCTGGTGGTGCAGGACCTGTTCCTCACCGAGACCGCGCAGCTGGCGGACGTGGTCCTCCCCGCGGCGGCCTGGGGGGAGAAGACCGGCACCTTCACCAACGCCGACCGCACGGTGCACCTGTCGGAGAAGGCGGTGGACCCGCCGGGGGAGGCACGCTCCGACCTCGAGGTCGTCGTCGACCTCGCCGACCGGCTCGGGCTCGTCGACAAGGACGGCGCACCGCTGGTCGCCTGGCGCACCCCCGAGGAGGCGTTCGAGGCGTGGAAGCGGTGCAGCGCAGGCCGCCCGTGCGACTACACCGGCCTCTCGTACGAGATGTTGCGCGGCACCGGCTCCGGCGGCGTGCAGTGGCCGTGCACGTCCGAGGCGCCGGCGGGCACCGAGCGCCTCTACGCCGACGGACGGTTCTGGGCGGACGCGGACAACTGCGAGTCGTACGGCCGGGACCTGCTCACCGGAGCGCCCGTGGACGTCACCGAGTACCGCGCCCTCAACCCGGACGGGAGGGCGATCCTCAAGGCCGCCGAGTACCTGCCGCCCCACGAGCAGCCCGGCGGGGAGTACCCCCTCGCGCTGCTCACCGGCCGGACGCTCTACCACTTCCACACCCGGACCAAGACCGGCCGCGCCCCGCAGCTGCAGGGGGCCGCACCGGACGTGTGGGTCGAGCTGTCCGCGCTCGACGCCGAGGAGCTGGCGCTCGGCGAGGGCGATCTCGCGGAGATCACGACCCCGCGGGGCAGCGTCCAGGCGCGGGTGCGCGTGACGGCGATCCGTCCGGGCGTCGCGTTCCTGCCGTTCCACTACGGCTACTGGGACACGTCGGCCGGCTCCGGTCCGCAGGACGAGGGACGGGCCGCGAACGAGCTCACACGTACCGAGTGGGACGCCGTCTCCAAGCAGCCGCTCTTCAAGTCGGCGGCCGCCCGGGTGCGCAAGGTGGCCGACGGTGAGGGCCACCACGCACCGGCTCCGACGACGACCGCGTCGGCTCCGCTGTCCGCCGACGTCCCGGCCACGCGCGGCGGTCCGGCGGCCGAGGCGGACGAGGTGCTCCGCGGGGAGCCGGTCCCATGAGGGTCTCCCGCCTCCTGCGCGAGATGGCCGCGGCGGAGGCGGACCTCGCCGGCCGCCTGGCGCGCCTCGCGGACGAGCACAGCGCCGACCGGGACGTGTCCCTCGTCGCTCGCGACCTCGCGATCTGGTCCCAGGACCACGCGGCCGGCCTCGCCGAGCGCGCCGGGTCGCGCGTGCCCGACACGGTCGACCCGCCGCCGGTCGCCGACGATCCGGGAGCGACGCTCCTGCGCGACCTGCGCGAGGCGTATCTGGCGGCGTGCGGACTGGCCACCGACTGGGACGTGCTGGGCCAGGTCGCTGCCGCGCGCCGGGACGACGAGCTCGCCGGCCTCGTCGGCCTCTGCGCGCCGCGCAACCAGCGCCAGGTGACGTGGCTGCGCGCCAAGCGCAAGGAGTCGGCGGCGCAGATCGTCCGACGGTGAGACGCCGCGGAAAGGAGAGGGAGATGTCCCACGAGGTGCACACGGTGAGCAGGGACGGGCTCTGGATCAACGAGGTGGAGGGTGAGCCTGTCGATGGCGGCTTCCTGAGCAAGGACGACGCCCTGGCTGCCGGCCGCGACGCTGCGGCGGCCCGGGGAGTCGAACACGTGGTCGACGACGGCGACTGAGACTCGGGTTCACCGTGGCGTCAGTAGCCCGAAGTCGAGCGCGACCTCGGTGTCCAGCGTGACGTAGCCGCGTTCCTCGAAGAGCACCGTGACGCGGTCCGCCTCCACCGCGCTCACGGTGCCGGGACCCCAGTGCTCGTGCACGACCGGCTGGCCTCCGGTGAGCCGGCCGTCCAGCACGTCCACGCTGGTGCCGGCGTCACAGCTGTCGCAGGCCCCGCACCGGTGCGGGTGCTGCTCGCCCAGCAGCTCCAGGAGCAGCCGGCGCCGGCAGTCCGAGGAGTCGGCGTACGTCTGGACCATGGCGACCCGTGACCGGTCGACCGCCCGCTGCCGCTCCCGACGGTCGCGGATCGCGCGCAGTGCCGTCGGCTCGTCGATCGTTCCCGGCCGGTAGCCGCGCTCGTGGGAGTCCAGCGCGCCCACGTCGAGCAGCGCCGCGAGCGCCCGGGACGTCGTGCGCGCGGTGAGTCCGGTGGCGGCGACGACCTCGTGCCGCGTGGTCGCGCCCTGGGTCACCGCACCCAGGACCGCCCGGACGGACGCGGGCCGGGGGCCGCCGGGTGAGCTGAGGAACCTGTTGAGACCCACGTCGCCGGGCAGGACGGCACCGACCGCCCGGGCCGGCTGGTCGTCCCGGCCGGCACGGCCCACCTCCTGGTAGTAGGAGTCGAGGGACGGTGGCAGCCCGGCGTGGACGACGAGGCGGATGTCGGCGCGGTCGACGCCCATCCCGAAGGCGCTCGTCGCGACGAGCAGATCGGTCCGACCCGCCAGGAAGTCGTCCTGCACCCGGGTGCGTTCCGCCGCCGGACGGCCCGCGTGGTACGCCTCGGTCGGCCTCCCGGCGTCGGTCAGCGCACGCGCCAGCGCCTCGGTGTGCCGGTGAGTACGTGCGTAGACCAGGGTCGGTCCCTCCTCGTCGAGGGCGGTCCGGACCACGAGCTCGTCCCGGGCGTCCGAGGTGGCGGCGTGCCGCACGCCGAGCCAGATGTTCGGCCGGTCCGCGTCATGGACCAGGACGCGGGGAGCGGTCATCCCGAGGCGCTCCACGATCTCCGTGCGGACGCGCGGGGACGCGGTCGCGGTGAGCGCCAGGAGCCGCGGGTCGCCCAACCGGTGCACCACGCCAGCGACGGCCAGGTAGTCCGGGCGGAAGTCGTGGCCCCACTCGCTCACGCAGTGCGCCTCGTCGACCACCACCAGCCCGACGTCGGCTCCGACCAGCGCGTCCTGCACCTGCGCGCGCACCAGCTGCTCAGGGGCGAGCAGCAGGACGTCGAGCAGCCCGTCGCCTGCCGCCCGCAGCGCGGCACCGCTCTGGGACCCGGTCCGCGCCGAGCTCACCGAGTCCGCCCGCAGGCCCGCCTCACGCAGGGCGTTGACCTGGTCGCGCTGGAGTGCGAGCAGGGGCGAGACGACCACGGTGAGCCGGCCGGTCATGAGCGTGGCGATGGCGTACACGGCCGTCTTCCCGGCGCCGCTGCGGGCGACGAGCAGCGTGTCGTGCTCGGTCAGCCCGTCCAACGCGTCCGACTGGATGTCCCGCAGTCGTGCACCGGTGCCCAGCACGCGGTGTGCGGCGTCGTGGAGCGTCGCGCTCACACGCCGCTCACGGTCGCCGCCAGTCGTCGGACGTCAGGTGCGACCCGGCCATGGGTCCCATGGTGAGCATCCCGCCGTCGACCGCCCAGGACGCGCCGGTGACGTACCCACCCTCGGGTCCGCAGAGGAGCCGCACGACGGCGGCGACCTCCCGTGCGTCGCCGGGGCGCCCGAGCGGGACCCCGGGACGCTCCTTGCCCTCCAGCACCGACTCGTCCTCCTGGTCGGTCATGGGGGTGGCGATCTCCCCGGGCGCCACGGCGTTCACCGTGATCCCGTGCCCGGCCAGCTCCAGGGCGGCCACCTTCACCAGCAGGCCGAGCCCGCCCTTGGCCGCGCAGTACGGCGCGGCGCCCACGCGTGGCGCGTGCTCGTGGACGCTGGTGATCGCCACGATCCGTCCGCCGGTGCCCTGGTCGACCAGGTGGCGCGCGCTGCGCTGCAGGCAGAGGAAGGCGCCGTCCAGGTCGACGGCCAGCACGTCGCGCCACTGCTGCCAGGTGACGTCGAGCAGCGGGGTCGCGGTGCCGGTCCCCGCGTTCAGCACGACCGCGTCGACGCCGCCCATCGCCGTGACGGCGTCGTCGACCACCCCGGGCGCGCTCGTGGGGTCGGTGAGGTCGAGGTGGAGCACGTGGGCGGTGGCGCCGTGCTGGGCGATCTCGTCGGCAGTCCGCCGGGCGCCGTCCTCGTCGGCGTGCCACGTCACCGCCACGTGCTCGGCGTCGTGGGCGAGCGCGACGGCGCACGCCTTGCCGATGCCCGAGTCGGCGCCGGTCACCAGGACGCGACGCGGCCCACGACCCAGCGTCGGGTCGGGAACCGCGGGGGAGGGAGCGCCGGTGGGGTCGGGGGCCATCTCAGCACCCGCTGGCTTCATGCAGGACGCCCTGCACCTCGAACGGCGCGCACCCCTGTCGGCCGAGGGACAGCTCCGTCAGCAGCTCCACCGTGAGCAGGGCGGGTGTCGCGCGGGCGACGTCCACGACGACGGCGCCGGCGAGCCGCTGCGTGCGGCGCACGAGTGCCGCCAGCTCCAGGAGGTCGTCGGGCTCGAGAGGCCCGCTGACCTCGATCACTGCCGCGTCGCTGCGGTCTAGCCGGACGAGGGTCGGGGGGAGGTGAGACATCGCTGCACGCCTTCGTGAGCAGTGGAGCGGCCACGGCTCGACCCCCTCCCTCACGATAGGCACGCCGTCGCTGGTGCGCGACACGGCGTCGACACGCGGGAGGGGCGGTGGGAGATGCCCACCGCCCCTCGGGCCGGTCACTCGGCGGACGCCGCGTCCTGGAGCGCCCCGCTGCTCCGGTCACCCTGTGGGGACGTGGCCGACGTCCCGTGCTTGGTCAGCTTGGACAGGAACTCGTGACAGCGCTGCGCGCGCTGCGAGTCCTCGCTCATCACCTGCTCGAAGAACGAGGCGATGTCGTCCTTGCCGGCGTTGCGGGCGTCCCGGACGTACTGCCCGTAGTCGTGGCCCGCCTTCAGCGAGTGGTACTGCACGGAGATGAGGTCGAACGTCACGTCGTCAAACCCGGTCTCACCTGTTGCCATGGTGGTCTCCTCGACGGTTGCACGCCGGGCACAACGGCCAGGCGGCTTCCTTGCCAGCCTGCTGCTTGACCGATCTTCACGGTAACCGGTGCCGCGACGGCCGCAACCGGGTGGACGAGCGGCCAGCGGCGATCAGCGGTAGGACTGTGCCTGGGAACCACCTGCCGGCGAAGACGGGGCCGACGACGCGGACGATCCTTCGAGGGGACCCACCGATGCCGCCCTCCCGTGCCCTGTCCACAGCGCCCGACCCGACCTCCGGGCGCGTCGTCGTCACCGGAGGCGCCGGCTTCCTCGGCAGCCACCTGTGCACCGCCCTCCTCGAGCGGGGCGCCGAGGTGGTCTGCCTCGACAGCTTCCTGACCGGCACACCGGCCAACGTCGCGCACCTGATGGACCGGCGTGCCTTCCGCCTCCTGCGGTGCGACGTCACCGACTTCGTGCACGTGCCGGGACCTGTCGACCTCGTCCTGCACCTCGCGTCGCCCGCCTCTCCGGTGGACTACCTGCAGCTGCCCATCGAGACGCTGAAGGTCGGCTCGATCGGGACCTGCCACGCGCTGGGGCTGGCCAAGGACAAGGGCGCGCGGTTCGTCCTCGCCTCCACCTCGGAGGTGTACGGGGACCCGCAGGTGCACCCGCAGCCGGAGGACTACTGGGGGCACGTGAACCCGGTGGGTCCGCGGGGCGTGTACGACGAGGCGAAGCGGTTCGGCGAGGCCCTGACCACCGCCTACCGGACGACCCACGGTGTCGACACCGCCATCGTCCGGATCTTCAACACCTATGGACCGCGCATGCGGCCGCACGACGGCCGGGCCATCCCGACGTTCATCCGGCAGGCCCTCGCAGGGGAGCCGGTGACCGTGGCGGGCGACGGGAGCCAGACGCGGTCGGTCTGCTACGTGGACGACCTGGTGCGCGGGATCCTCGCGCTCGCCGCGCACGGCCACACCGGCCCGATGAACATCGGCAACCCGACCGAGCTCACCGTGCGGCAGATCGCCGAGGACGTGCTCGCCGCCACGGGCTCGCGGTCAGGCCTGACGTTCGTGGGCCGGCCGGTCGACGACCCCGAGGTGCGTCGGCCGGACACCACCCTCGCCGCGGCGGAGCTCGGCTGGGCGCCCGAGGTGGACTGGGCGGACGGCCTGGCCCGCACCGTGCGCTGGTTCGAGCAGGCGTCGAGCGTCTCAGCCTGACCGGGCGAGCAGGCCGTCGACCGCGGACTCCACCTCGTCCGCCGTGATCCTGGCGAGCGCGGGGTCGGTCACGGCGCCGTGCGGGTCACCCGGAGCCGACGCGTGCCCGTGCCAGAGGACGGTGTGCCGGTCCGGGTCGATGGCCGGACCCCACCACCGCGGCGGCACGGGGCCGAACAGGAGGACCGACGGCGTCCCGGTGGCCGTCGCCAGGTGAGCCACCCCGGTGTCGCCGCAGACCAGCAGCATCGCCCCGGCCACCCGCCGGGCCAGCTCCGGCAGCGGGAGCAGGCCCGCCGCCTGGACGCCCGGGCCGGCGGCCGCCGCGATGCGGTCGCAGAGCTCCACCTCCTGCGGTCCGCCGGTCAGCGTGACGGTCATGCCGCGGGACGCCAGCCGGCGCGCCACGTCCGCCCAGCGATCCGTTGGCCACCGCCGTGCCGCCGCCGCAGCGCCGGGGTGCAGGAGCACCTCGTCCGACCGCGGACCGGTCCCGATCGGCAGGCGCAGGTCCTCCCGGTCGCACGGGCCCCCCGCGGACCTGACCAGCCGGCACCACCGGTCGACCTCGTGCTCGTCCGGCTGCCACGCCTCGCCGCCCACCCCGAACGCGACGAGCCGGTCGGGAGCCGTGGCACACAGCAGGTCGTGGCTGCGGGGGCCGCGTCCGTGCAGGTTGACGGCCACGTGCCCTGGCCGGTCCCAGCGCAGCGGGGCGTCGAGGCCGACGGTGTCGACGACCCCGTCGACGACCCCCAGGTCCTGCAGCCAGCGGCCGAGCGTGGCGGGGGCAGCCAGCCAGAGGCGCCGGTCCGGCCACGCCCGGCGCACCCCGCGCAGCGCCGGGACTCCGGTCAGCGCGTCACCGAGCCCGAGCGCCCGCAGGACGAGGACGTCGGCGCCGACCGCCCCGCTCACGGCCAGGAGCTCTCCCCGGACGCCATCACGAGCATCTCCCGGATCTCGCTGCCCACCGGCTGGGTGAGCGCCGTCAGCACGGCGCCCGCCGTGGCGGCGGGGTCGTTCAGCTGGGCGTCCGGACCGGGTCGGTACTGCTCGCTGCGCCCGTCGAAGAACGGCGTGTGCATGCCGCCGGGCACCAGCAGGGTCACCCCGACGCGCCCGGCCAGCTCGGCGGCGAGCGCCTGGCTGAACCCGCGGACGGCGAACTTCGAGGCGCAGTAGGCAGTGGCGTCGCTGACGCCGCGCAGCGCGAGCGTGGACGCGACCGTGACGACGGTCCCGTTCGTCTGCTCGAGGTAGGGCAGGCACGCACGCACGACTGCCACCGTGCCGAACAGGTTGACCCGCACGACCCGTTCCCAGTCCTCGGTGTCGATCTTCGACAGCGGGCCGCACGCGTCGATGCCGGCGGCGGTCACGAGGCCGCTCGGGGCCCCCACCTGGTCCACGAGCTCCTCGAGCGCACGCGCGGCCGCCGTGGAGTCCGACAGGTCCACCAGGACGTGAGCGACACCGTCCCGGGGAGCGACCCGGTCCAGGACGGCAGGGGTCCCACCGGCGGCGGCGACCGCCTCGACGACGGCGGCCCCGAGGCCGCTGGACCCCCCGGTGACCACCACGGTGCCGATGGTGCGCGGTGTGAGAGTGCTGGTCATGCGACCTCCTCGGGCTGGTGCGCGCGGGCTCGTCCCGTGCGCTCGATGAGGGACGTCGTGGACCGACCGTCCAGGTAGGGCAGGAGCACCACGCGACCGCCGCCGGCGCGCACGACCTCGGTCTCGGGCAGCGGGCGCCCCCCGTAGTCGCCGCCCTTCGCCCACACGTCAGGCTGCAGCGCGGCCAGGACCTCCCGCGGGTCGTCCTCGTCGAACACGACGACGGCATCGACGCAGTCGAGCGCCTCGAGCACACGCGCGCGGTCCCCCGCGCGGACCACGGGTCGGCCGGGACCCTTGAGGCGCCGGACGGAGTCGTCGGAGTTCATCACCACGACGAGCGCGTCGCCCAGCTGCCGGGCCGCCTGCAGGGTGGCCACGTGACCGGCGTGCACGATGTCGAAGCACCCCCCGGTAGCCACCAGGGTGCGGCCGCCGGCGCGCAGGCGTGCGGCCAGAGCAGGGACGTCAGCGTCGACGGCGTCCGGGGGCGTCTCCGGGGACGCCAGCACGCGGCGGGTCCGGAACGCCTCGGCGCCCCCCGCGGTGACCCACGCCGAGGCGTCTGCCACGGCCGTGGCGACGGCCGCCGACACGAGCGCGCCGCGAGCCAGCGCGACCACCGCCGACGCGGCGAAGCGGTCGCCCGCGCCGCACGTGTCCCCGCCGCGAGCCGGAGCGGTCGGGACGAACAGCGGCTCGTCGGCGGTCGTGGCGAGGAAGGCCCCGCGGTCCCCGACGGTCACGGCGACCGCGCGCGACTCCCACCTGGCGCGCAGCGCGCGGGCGAGAGAGTCGGGCTCCGCCGTGCCGCTCGGCGCCGCCCCCCGCGCCTCCGCCAGGTTCGGGGTCACCAGGGCGGTCCCGGGGACGGGGGACCCGCCACGGGGGTGGGGATCCCACACCACCGGGCAGCGGGCCGACGCCTCGGTGAGCAGCGCACGCAGCTGCGGGTCGTGGGTCACCCCGGCGCCGTAGTCGGAGACGAGGACGGCGTCGGCCGAAGCGAGCGCCCCGCGGACGCGCTCCACCGGCACCGTGGTCGGGATGCCGGGCCCGCCGTCGTCGACGCGCACCAGCGAGTGCCCGTCGCTGCGCACCCGCACCTTGCGCCGCGTCGGGCCCTCGTGCCCGAGCGGGACGACCTCCACCTCGGCACGCAGGTCCAGGAGGAGGCGGCCACCGTCGGCATCCCGGGCGACCGGGGCCACGAGCGTGACCCGTGCGCCACCCGTCGCGCACAGGAGCGCGGCCAGCCCGGCGCCACCGGGGGAGTCGCGCGTCGCGGTCACGTCGAGCACCGGCGCCGGCGCGTCCGGGCACAGCCGCTCCGTGCGGCCGTTGACGTCGCGGTCCAGCAT
>NZ_CAURTV010000010.1:0-68231 GCF_963527515.1 uncultured Cellulomonas sp.
CCGGTGGCCGTGGCGTCGTCGGCCAGCTGCGCGGCGATGTCCGCGGTGCCGGCGCGCCCGCCGGTGACCAGCGAGGTGAGCAGCTCCCAGCGCAGGTCGGTGTCGATCGAGAGCCCGTCGAGCGTGGCGTGGCCGTCGAGCAGGTCACGGACCGCGTCCAGCTGCTCGGTGGTGGCGGCCCGGCCGGCGAACGCCTTGACCAGCTGCAGCTGCGTGTCAGACCCCGCCTCGGCGGCGCGGGCCAGGGCCAGCAGGCGGTCGGCCGCGGCGATCTCGGTGGCGGACCGGTGCTCGGGTGCCACGTACAGGTCGAGCGCGGTGGACAGCTGGCGCAGCAGGACCAGCACCACGGAGGAGTCGGTCTCGTGCGCGATGTTGAGCAGCACCAGGTCGACGAAGTCCCTGGCCGGCGTCTCGCCGTCGCGCGTGGCGTCCCACGCGGCGGTCCACACGAGCGTGCGGGGCAGCGAGTCGTCGAACTTGCCCAGGTGCTCGATCGACGCGGCGAGCGACTGCTCGTCGAGCCGGACCTTGGCGTACGCGAGGTCGTCGTCGTTGACCAGGATCAAGGCGGGGCGCTGCACGCCGACCAGCTCGGGCACCTCCGTGCGCGGGCCGTCGATGTCGAGCTCGACGTGCACGGTCCGGACCAGGCGGCCGGTCGTGGCGTCGACGTCGTACCCGCCGATCGCCAGGCGGTGGGGGCGCTGCACGGGGTGCTCCTCGGGCACCTCCTGCAGGACCGCGAAGGCCGTGATGACGCCGGCGTCGTCGACCTCCAGAGACGGGCGCAGCAGCGTGACGCCGGCCTGCTCCAGCCACAGGCCGGACCACGCGGACAGGTCCCGGCCGCTGGTGGTCTCCAGTTCGGTGAGGAAGTCGCGCAGCTCGGTGTTGCCCCAGGCGTTCTTGGCGAAGTAGGCGCGCACCCCGTCGAAGAACTTCTCCTGGCCCACCCAGGACACCAGCTGCTTGAGCACGCTCGCGCCCTTGGCGTAGGTGATCCCGTCGAAGTTGACCTCGACGTCCTCCAGGTCGCGCATGTCCGCGACGATCGGGTGCGTGGACGGCAGCTGGTCCTGCCGGTAGGCCCAGTTCTTCTCCAGCGAGGAGAACGTGGTCCAGGCGCTGGTCCAGCGGGTGGCCTGGGCGGTCGCGAGGGTCGACATGTACTCGGCGAACGACTCGTTCAGCCACAGGTCGTCCCACCAGCGCATGGTCACCAGGTCCCCGAACCACATGTGCGCCAGCTCGTGCAGGATCGTCACCGCGCGGCGCTCGATGGTGGCCTCGGGGACCTTGGAGCGGAACACGTAGGACTCGAGGAACGTCACCGCGCCGGCGTTCTCCATCGCGCCCGCGTTGAACTCCGGGACGAACAGCTGGTCGTACTTGGCGAACGGGTACGGGACGGCGAACGCGCGCTCGTAGAAGTCGAACCCGGCGCGCGTGATGTCGACGATGTTGTCGGTGTCCAGGTGCTCGGCAAGGGAGCCGCGGCAGTACACGCCCAGGGGGATGGTGCGTCCGTCCTGGCTGGTGAGCTCGCGGTGCTCCGCGTGGTACGGCCCGGCGATGACCGCCGTGATGTACGAGGAGATCCGCGGCGTCGTCTCGAACGTCCAGGTCGCGGTGCCCTTGTCGACGCCGCCGTTGCGGTTCACGCCGTCCTCGACGACCTCCGGTGCGCCGACCTGCGGGTAGTTGGACACCACCGTCCAGTGCGCGGGGGCGGTCACGGTGAACGTGAAGGTGGCCTTGAGGTCCGGCTGCTCGAACACGGCGAACACGCGGCGGGAGTCGGCGACCTCGAACTGCGAGTACAGGTAGACCTCGTCGTCGACGGGGTCGACGAACCGGTGCAGCCCCTCGCCGGTGTTCATGTACGCGGCGTCCGCGACGACCACCAGCTCGTTGCTCGCCGCCAGGTCGTCCAGGCGGATGCGGGAGTCGGCCACCACGTCGGCGACGTCCAGGGGGCGTCCGTTGAGCGTGACCTCGTGCACGGTCGGCGCGACCAGGTCGATGAACGTGCTCGCACCCGGGGTCGCCGCGAACCGTGCCACGGTGCGGGAGGCGAAGGTCGTCGGACCGGTGGTCAGGTCGAGGGTGACCTCGTACGACTCGGTGCGGACGACGCCGGCACGCTCGCGCGCCTCGGCACGGGTGAGGTTCTCTCCAGGCACGCAGGTACTCCTCGGGACGCGATCGGTCGGGCTCTTTACCGGGGTCGATCATCGCACGCAGGTGCGTGCGGCCTAGGGTCGATCCGTGCACGCGACCTACGACGCCGTCATCGTCGGCGGGGGCCACAACGGCCTCACCGCCGCCGCCTACCTCGCGCGCGCCGGCCGGTCGGTGCTCCTGCTGGAACGCGCGGACCACCTGGGTGGCGCGACCCTGTCCGCACGGGTGTTCCCGGGCGTGGACGCGAACGTGTCCCGCTACTCCTACCTGGTCTCGCTCCTGCCCCGGCAGGTTCGCGACGAGCTCGGCCTCGACCTCCGGCTCCGCCGTCGACGGGTGTCGTCCTGGACGCCGACCGCGGACGGCGGCGGTCTGCTGGTGGACACCGCCGACGACGCCGCCACCGCAGAGTCCTTCGCGTCCGTCGGCGCCGCCGCGGACCTCCCGGCGTGGCGTGCGTTCGGCGCCCGCACCGGCGCGCTCGCGGCCCGGCTCTTCCCGACGGTCACCGAGCCGCTGCTGTCCGCCGCAGATGCCCGGCGGCTGCTCGGCGAGGACGACTGGCGCGACGTGGTCGAGCGGCCCGTCGGTGAGCTGGTGGAGGCGACGTTCGGCTCGGACCTGGTCCGCGGGATCGTGCTGACCGACGCCCTGATCGGGACGTTCGCCCGCGCGCACGAACCGGGTGGGCGGCCCAACCGCTGCTGGCTCTATCACGTCATCGGCGGCGGCACGGGGGACTGGGACGTGCCCGTGGGCGGCATGGGCGCGGTGGCCGGTGCCCTCGAGGCCGCGGCGCGTGCGGGGGGTGCGGAGCTGGTGACCTCGGCGGGGGTCACGGCGGTCGATCCCGGCGGCGGAGGTCCCGCCGAGGTGGTGTGGACCGAGGCCGACGGCGCCGAGCACCGCGTGGGTGCCCGTCACGTGCTCGCCGCCTGCGCGCCCGCGGTCCTCGACCGGCTGCTCGGGCGCGACCCGGGGCCGGCTCCGGAGGGGTCGCAGCTCAAGCTCAACATGCTGCTGACCCGGCTGCCGCGGCTCCGCTCGGGGATCGACCCCCGGGTGGCGTTCGCCGGGACGTTCCACGTGCACGAGTCGGCCACGGAGCTGGAGGCGGCGTACCAGCAGGCGGCGGCCGGTCGGGTCCCCGACCTCCCGCCGGTCGAGACGTACTGCCACTCGTTGACCGACGACTCCATCCTCGGCCCGGTCCTGCGGGCGAGCGGTCACCACACGCTGACCGCGTTCGGCCTGCACATGCCGGCGCGCCTGTTCACCGCCGACCCGGACGGCGCCCGGGAGGCGGCGCTCGCCGCCACGCTGCGGTCGATCGACAGCGTGCTGGCCGAGCCGCTCGCGGACTGCCTGGCGCGCGACCAGGACGGCGCGCCGTGCCTCGAGGTGCGCAGCCCCGTCGACCTGGAGTCCGAGGTGGGGCTGCCGGGCGGCCACATCTTCCACCGCGACCTCGCGTGGCCCTGGGCGGAGCGTGACGACGAGGTCGGCACCTGGGGGGTCGAGACCGCCGACCGTCGCGTGCTGCTCGCCGGTGCCGGCGCCCGCCGCGGCGGAGGGGTCAGCGGCATCCCCGGCAGGTCGGCCGCGATGGCGGTGCTGGGGACGACCTGAGGAGTCGCCGAGGAATACCGCGGCGTGTCCGTATGGTTGCGCGAGGCATCGACCATCCCGGAGGACACCTGTGACGAGCACGCCCACCACCCGCCCCGTCGTCGACCTCTGGTTCGACCCCGCGTGCCCCTGGGCGTGGATGACGTCACGCTGGATGGACGAGGTGAGCGCGACCCGTGACGTCGAGGTGCGGTGGCACGTGATGAGCCTGTCCGTGCTCAACGAGAAGCGCGAGCTGCCGGACAGCTACCGCGAGCTGATGGACGACTCCTGGGCGGCCGTGCGCGTGATCGTCGCCGCGGCGCGCGACCACGGTGACGCGGTCGTCAAGCCGCTGTACGACGCCATGGGCACCCGTCGCCACCCCGGCGGCCGCCGCGACACCGCCGCGATCATCGCCGAGTCGCTGGCCGAGGTGGGCCTGCCCGCCGAGCTGGCGGAGGTGGGTGGCACGGAGGAGGTGGACGCCCTGCTGCGCGAGTCGCACGGCGAGGCGATCACGCTGGTCGGCGACGACGTCGGCACCCCCGTGGTCGCGATCGACGGCGTGGGCTTCTTCGGCCCGGTCGTCACGCCCGCACCCACCGGCGACGCGGCGGGACGGCTCTTCGACGGGCTCGTGCTGGTGACCTCGGTGCCCGGCTTCTACGAGCTCAAGCGATCCCGGACGGCCGGCCCCTCCTTCTGACCGCGGGGACGCCGCGATTGGCTCGTCCGGTTCGTCCCGTGTGATCCTGGACGGCGACCCCGCCCGGACCGGGTGGGCGACGACACCACGGGACGGACGGAGCAGCATGGAATCGGCGCGCACCATCCGGCTCCTCGTGATCGTCGACGCGCTGCTCGTCGCCATCCTGGCGGTGCTCGCCATCGTGTTCGTCGTCAACGGCGCTGGCGCAGGCCGTACGCCTGACGGCGCGTCGGCCGGGCCCTCCGCCAGCAGCGCTCCGACGTCGAGCTCGTCGGCGACGTCCACCGAGCCGGTCACGTTCGCGTCGCCCACCGGCAACATCTCCTGCACCATGTCGGTCGACGGCGTCACCTGCAGCATCGCCAGCTACACCTACGCGCCGCCGGTCGTGGCGGGGTGCGCGGAGACGACCGGGCACGTGCTCGTCCTCAACCCGGACGGCGTCGCCTTCGACTGCGAGAGCGGTCCGCCTCCCGCGGTGGCCGGGGAGGACGTGCCCGTGCTGGAGTACGGGCAGTCCACCAGCGTGGGCGACTACTCGTGCCGGAGCGCCACCGACGGCGTGCAGTGCACCGACGGGTCAGGGACCGGCTTCCGGCTGGCCCGCGCCAGCTGGACCGAGCTGCCCGCCTGAGGGCGGGCAGCCCGAACCATTACCCCGCGTCACCAGATGCGCACGCGGTCCTCGGGGTCGAGGTACAGGGCGTCGCCCGGCTGCACGTCGAACGCCGCGTAGAACTCGTCCACGTTGCGCACGACGCCGTTGCAGCGGAACTCGTTGGGCGAGTGCGGGTCCGTCGCGAGGCGGCGGATCATCTCCTCGTCGCGTCCCTTCGCCTGCCACACCTGCGCCCAGCCCAGCAGCACGCGCTGCGCGCCGGTGAGCCCGTCGATCACCGGCGCCTCCTCCAGCGGCGTGCCCAGCGCGATCCGGTAGGCCGTGAACGCGATCGACAGGCCGCCCAGGTCGCCGATGTTCTCGCCGATCGTCAGCTCGCCGTTCACCCGGTGCGACCCGTCCAGCTGCACCGGGGAGAACGCGTCGTACTGGTCGATCAGCGCCTTGGTGCGGGTCTCGAACTCCGCACGGTCGTCGGACGTCCACCAGTCCTCCAGACGCCCGTCGCCGTCGTACTTGGACCCCTGGTCGTCGAAGCCGTGCCCGATCTCGTGCCCGATCACCGAGCCGATCCCGCCGTAGTTGACGGCGTCGTCCGCCTCGGCGTCGAAGAACGGCGGCTGCAGGATGGCCGCGGGGAAGACGATCTCGTTCATGCCGGGGTTGTAGTAGGCGTTGACGGTCTGCGGCGTCATGAACCACTCGTCGCGGTCGAGAGGCTTGCCGATCTTGCCCAGCTCGTGGTCCTGCTCGAACGCGTAGGCGCGGCGGACGTTGCCCAGCAGGTCGTCCGCAGAGACCTCCAGCGCCGAGTAGTCCCGCCAGCGGGCGGGGTAGCCGATCTTCGGGGTGAACGCGTCGAGCTTGGCCAGCGCCTTGGCGCGCGTCTGCTCCCCCATCCACTCCAGCTGCGAGATGGACTCGCGGTAGGCGGCGACGAGGTTGCCGACAAGCTCCTCCATCCGCGCCTTGTGCGCCGGCGGGAAGTGCCGCTCGACGTAGACCTTGCCGACCGCCTCGCCCAGCACGCCCTGGACCAGGGAGACGCCGCGCTTCCAGCGGTCGCGCAGCTCCTGGGCCCCGGTGAGCGTCCGGCCGTAGAAGTCGAAGTTCGCCTCGACGAGCTCCTGGGAGAGGTAGGGCGCCCGGTCCGAGACCACGTGGTACGTGAGCCACGCCTTCCAGTCCTCGAGCGGCTCGCTTGTCCACAGGGCCGCGAACGCCTCCGCGAACGACGGCTCGCGCACCACGAGCCGGTCGAACGACCCCGCTGGCGCGCCGAGCGCCAGCACCCACGCGTCCCAGTCGAACCCGGGCGCACGCTGCACCAGCTCGGCGAGGGTCAGCGCGTTGTAGGTGAGGTCGGCGTCGCGGTCGGTGACGACGTCCCAGTGCCCGGCGGCGAGCTTCGTCTCGAGTGCCACGACGCGGTCGGCCAGACCGGCGGCCTGCACCTCGTCCGCGGCGACCCCCGCGAGGGCCAGCATGCGTGCGACGTGCGGCCGGTAGGCGGCCAGCACGGCGGCGTGCTGCGGCTCGCGGTAGTAGGCCTCGTCCGGCAGGCCCAGCCCGCCCTGGACCAGGTGCACCACGTACCGGGTCGGCTCCTTGGCGTCGTTGTCCACGTAGACCCCGACCGCGCCGCCCGCTCCCGTGCGCTGCAGCGCACCGAGGGCACCGGTGAGCTCCGCCTGGGTGGTGGCCGCGTCGATGAGGGCCAGGTCCGTGCGCAGCGGGGCGACGCCCGCCGCCTCGACGGCTGCCGTGTCCATGAACGACGCGTAGACCGCGCCGACCTTGGCCTCCACGGGGTCCGTCGCGGTGCCTGCCGCGGCCGACGCCCCCGCGTCGGTGATGATGTCCCGGACCTGCTCCTCCGCCTGGTCGTGCAGGGCGCGGAACGAGCCGTCCATCGCCCGGTCGGCGGGGATCTCGTGCGACGCGATCCACCGTCCGTTCACGTAGGCGTAGAGGTCGTCCTGAGGGCGGACGTCGGGGTCGAGGGCGGTCAGGTCGATGCCACTGCGCGTCATGCGCCTCAGCCTACGGACGCGTGGAGCCGCCACCACTCCGGTTATGCCGAGGGCGGACCGGGTGCGGCAGGATGACCCCATGCGCATCCACGTCGCCTCCGACCACGCCGGCTACGAGCTCAAGGTCGCGCTCGTCGAGCATCTCCGGACCGCCGGCCACGACGTCGTGGACCACGGCGCGGACACCTACGACGCCCTCGACGACTATCCGCCGTTCTGCTTCGCCGCGGGCGAGGCGGTCGTCGCCGACCCCGGCTCGCTCGGCGTCGTGATCGGCGGGTCGGGCAACGGCGAGCAGATCGCCGCCAACAAGGTCACCGGGGTGCGCGCCGCGCTCGCGTGGAACCTGGCCACCGCGCAGCTCGGGCGCCAGCACAACGACGCCAACGTGGTCGCGATCGGCGCCCGCCAGCACTCGCTCGACGAGGCCCTCGCGCTGGTGGACGCGTTCGTGGCCGAGCCGTTCAGCCACGACCCGCGCCACCAGCGCCGGATCGACCTGCTCGCGGCCTACGAGGCCTCCCGCTAGCTCACCAGACGTAGGTGCACATCGGGGCCACGGGCCACAGGAACGCCGCCGACGCCGTGTGAGCCGCCCCGGGCGTCTTTTCGTGGACCAGGCCCGCGCGGGCCTGCGCGACGAAGGAGCGCCCGCCGAGGTAGGCGGCGCCGAGCTCGCGGACGTCGAGCCGCAGGTCCGCCGGGTCCTGCGTCCGCGTGACCTGCGCCGGGTAGGCGCCGTCCGCCTGACGGTCGCCTGTCGTCAGCCGCCACCGGCCGGCGTTGTCCGGCAGTCGCGCGTCGGTGACCTCGAGGACCACGTCCGCGGGCGCCGCGTACCGGCGACCGGCCAGCGCGACGGGCAGGTCCAGCAGCCGGACCCACAGGTTGTCGTTGACCTTGGGCACCACGGCGCGCGGGTTCTCCAGCAGGAGCAGCACGGTGTCGTCGACGGGGAGCATGGGGCCCTCGACGGTCGCCGTGAGGTCGAGGTCGAGCAGGAAGGACCACAGCCGGTGCGTCGCGGCGGCATCGATGGCGACCGCCTCGCGGACGTGGACCGTGCCCGCGGGTCCGCCTTCCGCCCAGCTCTCCTTGCGCCGGAACAGCGCGTACGCGAGGGCCTCGCCAGAAGCGTCGTGGACGGTCGCGATGCGCAGCGGCTCGCCGCCGTCGCGCCAGGCGGGCGGGTCGACGAGCACCCGCGTGCGCCACACCTCGGAGTCCCGCGTGGTCCAGCCGGGGCGTCCGGCGCCGGCGGCGCGGTGCAGCCGGTCCACCAGCGCGCTGTGCCGAGAGACGTCGACGGTCGCGAGCCGGACCGTGAGCTCGGCCGACCCGGGCACGTCCCGCAGCGCCGCACCCCGGGCGATCTTCACCCGGACGTCGTCGGCGGCGGACCCGTAGCCGTAGCGGCCGTAGATCACGTGCTCGGCGGCGAACAGTGCCGAGATCGGCTCTCCGCGTCCGAGAGACCGCGTGAAGTGGGAGTCGATCATGGCGGTGAGCAGGCCGCGGCGTCGCTGGTCGGGCCGCGTGCCCACCCACGTCAGCCCCGAGCACGCGATGCTCGCGCCCGGCACCGGCATCGTGTGCGCGTACGACGCGTGCACCGCGGCGAGCGCCCCGTCTCCGTCCTCGACCGCCTGCGCCCGGTCCCACTCGAACGTGATCGGCACCAGGGCGTCCGTCTCCGGGGTGGTGTCGAAGGCGAACGCGAGCCGGTCGACCTCGAGGAACTCGTCCTTGCGGGTCTCGGGCACGTCGACGAGGCGGTAACTGTCGGGCAGGGGGCTCATGGGCCCATCGTGGTCCAGCCGTCCCCGTCCGAGCACCTCTATTCCGGTGGCTGATCTCCCGCTCGCGCCCGTGGCCTGCGGATACGCTCGCCCGTGTGCGGGGGTCGGGATGGGTGCCGGAGCGGGGGCTGTTCACGCGCGCCTCGCACGCGCTGCGCTGGTGGAGCGCGCGGTCGCAGCTGGTGCTGGGGGCCGCGTTCGTCATGTGCGCGCTCGTGCTGGCCTTCGGCATCGACCGGGAGCCCGAGTGGGTGCCGCCGGCCGCGTTCCTGCTGGTCGTGGTGGTGGCGGTCTTCGTCCTGCGGCTCCGCTCGCTCGTGGTGCTGGGAGCGGTCGTGGTGGGCTGCTCGTGGTTCCTCTGGTGGCGCGGCGCGCCGACCCTGATCCCCGGGGTCCTCCTGGTCGTGACCGTCGCGGTCGCCGCCAGCATCGCGTTCGTGCGCGAGCGAGAGCGGCTGGGCCTGCAGGGCGCGCCGGGCGACCTCATGCTCGTCGACCTGCGCGACCGGCTGGCCGCGCACGGGCGCGTGCCGCGCCTGCCCCCGGGGTGGCGGGTGGACGTGGAGATCCGCGCCGCCCACGCCGACGGGTTCTCCGGGGACTTCATGGTCGCGGGCACCCGGGCGGGCGGGTCCACCCTCGAGATGGTGCTCGTCGACGTGTCCGGCAAGGGCCTGGAGGCCGGTGTGCGCTCGCTCCAGCTCTCGGGTGCGTTCGGGGGGCTGCTCACCGCCCTGCCGCGCACCGGCTTCCTGACCGCGGCCAACACCTACCTGCTGGCCCAGGCCTGGGAGGAGGGGTTCGCCACCGCGATCCACCTGGTGGTCGATCTGTCGTCCGGCGACTTCTGGGTGTCCTCCGCCGGCCACCCGCCCGCGGTGCACCTGCATGCCGGATCCGGTCGCCTGGACCTGCTCGACTCCATCGGCAGCCCCGCGCTCGGGGTGGTGGACGACCTGCACGTGACCAGCCGCGCGGGCCGGCTGGAGCGCGGGGACGCCCTCATGCTCTACACCGACGGGCTGATCGAGGCGCGCGGCGGCGACCTGGACCAGGGGATCGACCGGCTGATGGGCGTGGCGGACCGGGTCCTGAGCCCGGGCCACGGTTCGGCGGCGGCGGTGCTGGCGGGCGTCCGTGCGGGCGACGACGACGACCGGGCGGTCGTCCTGGTGCGTCGGGACTGACCTGGTCAGTCGCCGGGGAACCAGATGGCCCGACGCAGGGCGACCCGGGTCCCGTCCGCCGACAGGGGAGTGCCCTCGTCGGCCAGCAGCGCGAGTGCGCGGGTGGCGTGCCGGGCGGGCGGGCTGCCCGCCGCGTTGACCACCCGCCACCAGGGCACCCCGGACCCGGCCCGGCTCATGACCTGGCCGACCTGTCGTGGACCGCCCCGCCGGACCCCGTCGCGCGCCTCCAGCAGGTCGCCGACCACCTCCGCGACGGTGCCGTAGGTCATGGCCCGCCCCGCGGGGATGGCAGCCACGAGGTCGAGCACGGCCTCGGCGTAGTCGTCGTCCACCGGCCGACGCTCAGCCCAGCGCGCGCTTCGAGCTGATGACCCCCGTGTCGAAGCCGGCCAGGTGCAGGCCGCCGTGGAACCGGGCGTGCTCGATCTTCACGCAGCGGTCCATCACGACCGTGAGCCCCGCCTCCTCGCCGCGCCGCGCGACCTCCTCGTGCCACGAGCCCAGCTGCAGCCAGAGCGCCTTCGCGCCCACGGCGATCGTCTCGTCGAGCACCGTCGGCAGGTCGTCGTGGCGCCGGAAGACGTCCACCAGGTCCGGCACCACCGGCAGCGACGCGAGCGACGGGTACACCGGCCGGCCGAGGATCTCGTCGGCGCGCGGGTTGACGAAGTACACGTCGTACGGCGAGCTGGACAACAGGTAGGTGGCGACGAAGTAGCTCGCACGCGACGGGTTGTTCGAGGCGCCGACGATCGCGATGGACGTCGTGCGGTGCAGGAGGGCGAGGCGCTCCGGGGCGCTCGGTCCCTGCCAGGTGCGCGCGGTCATGCGGCCACCCCCGTCCGGGTGCGACCGGTGGCGGCCGTGAGGGCCTGGTCGAGGTCCCAGAGGATGTCCTCGCCGTCCTCGAGCCCGACGCTGATCCGCACGAGGTCGGCCGGCACGCCTGCCGCCGCCAGCTGCTCGGCGTTCAGCTGCTGGTGCGTGGTGGACCCCGGGTGGATGACGAGCGTGCGGGCGTCGCCGACGTTGGCCAGGTGGCTGGCCAGCTGCAGGTTCTCGATGAATGCGCGGCCCAGGGCGCGACCGTCCTGGTCGCCCGTCGCGCGCAGGCCGAACGCGAACACGGCGCCAGGGCCGAGCGGCAGGTAGTGGTTCGCGCGCTCATGGTGCGGGTGGCTGGGGAGCCCGGCCCAGTTGACGTACGACACCCGCGGGTCGGCCTCGAGCCACTCGGCGACCAGCCGGGTGTTCACGAGGTGCGCGTCCAGCCGCTGGGGGAGCGTCTCCACGCCCTGCAGCAGGTTGAACGCGGACTGCGGCGAGAGGGCAGGTCCGATGTCGCGCAGCTGCTCGGAGCGGAGCTTGGTGAGGAACCCGTACTCGCCGAAGTTCTCCCACCAGCGGACCCCGCCGTAGGACGCGACGGGCTCGGTCATCTGCGGGAACCGGCCGGAGCCCCAGTCGAACCGCCCGGACTCGACGACGATGCCGCCGAGCGTCGTGCCGTGGCCGCCGAGGAACTTGGTCACCGAGTGGATGACGATGTCCGCGCCGTGCTCGATCGGACGGACCAGGTAGGGCGTGGCCAGCGTCGCGTCGACGACGAAGGGGATGCCGGCGGCGTGCGCCACCTCGGCCAGCCCCGCCAGGTCGGCGATCTCCCCGGACGGGTTGGCGATGACCTCCGCGTACAGCACCTTGGTCTCGGGCCGGATCGCCGCGGCGTAGTCGGCGGGGTCGGTACCGGGCACGAACGTGGTGTCGACCCCGAACCGGCGCAGCGTCACGTCCAGGGCGGTCACGGTGCCGCCGTACAGCTGCGACGAGGCGACGATGTGGTCCCCGGCGCCGACCAGCGCGGCGAAGGTGATGAACTCCGCGGACATGCCCGATGCCGTGGCGACCGCGCCGATCCCGCCCTCGAGCGAGGCGATCCGCTCCTCCAGCGCGGCGACCGTGGGGTTGCCGATGCGGGAGTAGATGTTCCCGTACTTCTGCAGCGCGAACAGGTTCGCGGCGTCGGCGGTGTCCTGGAACACGAACGACGTCGTCTGGTAGATCGGCACCGCGCGGGCACCGGTGGTCGCGTCGGGGATCCCGCCGGCGTGCAGCGCCCGCGTGCGGAAGCCGAAGCGGTGGTCGGGGCTGGTCATGCGGACTCCTCGGCGGGCGTGTTGCGGGCGGTCGGCAGCACGGTACGCCGTGCGGCCAGGGCGGCGATCTCGTCGACCGCCCAGGGGTTCTGCAACGAGGTGACGTCGCCGAGGGGCGAACCGTCGAGGATCTGTGCGAGCAGCCGGCGCAGGATCTTGCCCGACCGCGTCTTGGGCAGGTCAGGCACCAGCAGCACGTGCTTCGGTCTGGCGACGGGTCCGATCTCGCGGGCCACCTGAGCGCGCAGCTCCTCGCGGAGCACGTCGGTGGCGGCCAGCCACGCGTCGAGGTCGTCCACCGGCCCCGGAGCGACCGCGGGCACGACGAAGGCTGCGACGGCCTGCCCGGTGAGGTCGTCGTGCACACCCGCGACGCCGGCCTCGCCGACCGCGGGGTGGGCGACGAGCGCGGACTCGATCTCGATCGTCGACAGCCGGTGACCCGACACGTTCACCACGTCGTCGAGCCGGCCGAGCAGCCAGATGTCCTTGTCGGCGTCGTAGGACGCGCCGTCGCCCGCCAGGAAGTACCCGCCGTGCTCGCCGTGCCCGGCGAACCGCCGCCAGTAGGCGTCGAGGTAGCGCTGGGGGTCGCCCCAGATCGTGCGGGCCATGCCGGGCCACGGGCGGTCGACGACGAGCAGCCCGCCCTCGCCCGGACCCACCTCGACGCCGGCGTCGTCGACGACCTTCGCCGAGATGCCCGGCAGGGGTCGCGTCGCCGACCCGGGCTTGAGCACCGTGCTCCCGGGCAGCGGCGCGATCATCGCGGCGCCGGTCTCCGACTGCCACCACGTGTCGACCACCGGAGCGGTCCCCGCACCGAACGTGCGGCGGAACCACACCCAGGCCTCGGGGTTGATCGCCTCGCCGACCGTGCCCAGCAGCCGGATGCTCGACAGGTCGTGCCCGCCGGGCAGCTCGTCGCCGAACCAGGTCATGAACGTCCGGATGAGGGTCGGCGCCGTGTAGTACGTGGTCACGCCGTAGCGCTCGATGATCTCCAGGTGGCGCTCGCGGTGCGGGCTGTCCGGCGTGCCCTCGTAGATGACCTGCGTGAGCCCGTTGGCCAGCGGGCCGTAGATCTCGTAGGTGTGGGCGGTGACCCAGGCGAGGTCCGCGGTGCACCAGTGGACGTCGTCGGGCTTGGCGTCGAAGTGCGTCCAGTGGGCCCAGGCGGCGTGCGTGAGGTAGCCGCCGGACGTGTGCACCAGACCCTTGGGCCGCCCGGTGGTGCCGGAGGTGTAGATGATGAACAGCGGGTGCTCGGCGTCGAAGGCCTGCGCCTCGTGCACGTCCGGGGCGGTGTCGACGACGTCGTGCCACCAGACGTCGCGGCCGTCGGTCCACGGCACGTCCTGCCCCGTCCGGCGCACGACGAGCACGTGCTCCACGTGGTCCAGCCCCGCGACCGCCTCGTCGGCGGCGGACTTCACCTCGACGGCCTGCCCCCGGCGGTGCTGCCCGTCGCTGGTGACTAGCAGCTTGGCGCCCGTGTCCTGCACCCGGAACCGCACGGCCTCCGCCGAGAAGCCCCCGAACACCAGGGAGTGCACGGCACCGATGCGGGCGATCGCGAGCGTGACGATCACGGTCTCGGCCAGCACCGGCAGGTACACCACCACGCGGTCGCCGGGGCCGATGCCCAGGGCGGTCAGGGCGTGGGCCGCCCGGGACACCTCGCGCTGCAGGTCCGCGTAGGTGAGCGTGCGGCGGTCGCCGGGCTCGCCCTCGACGTGCAGCGCGACCTTGTCCCCGCGGCCGGCCGCCACGTGCCGGTCCACGCAGTTGACGGCCACGTTGAGCCGCCCGCCGACGAACCACTGCGCCTCCGGGACGGTCAGTCCGCCCCCGCCGTCGTCGACGGGCGGAGACCAGACCAGTGGTGTGTGCCACGGGGTCGCCCAGTCGAGCCGGTGCGCGGCGTCCTCCCAGAACGCGATCGGGTCGGCCTCGGCGCGGTCGAACGCCTCGGGTCCGACGTTCGCGTGGAACTCGGTGGGCGGGTCGTAGGTGCGGTCCTCGGACTGCAGGGTGGAGATCGTGGAGGTCATGCCCATCTCTTCAGCAGGTACTTCTCGGCCAGCCCGATGAGGCTGTCGGTCAGCTTGCCCAGCAGGGCCAGCAGGATGATCGCGAGGATGATCCGGTCGACGCGCCCGTTGTTGCCGGAGTCCATGAGCAGGAAGCCCAGGCCCATGGAGGACGCGATGAGCTCGGCGGCGACGAGGAACAGCCACGACTGCGCGAGCGCGAGCCGCAGCCCGGACACCACCGAGGGCAGCACCGCGGGCAGCTGGACGGTCGAGAACAGCCGGATGCCGCGCAGCCCGTACGCGCGGCCGACCTCGACCAGGTGCGGGTCGACGTGCCGCAGGGCGGCCGCGACGGTCGTGTAGACGGGGAAGAACGCGCCGATGGCGACGAGCGTGATCTTGGAGTCCTCGCCGAGCTTGAGCCAGAGGAAGATCAGCGGGACCCAGGCGAGCGACGGGACGGCGCGGACGGCGCCGAGCGTGGGAGCGAGCAGGGCGTCGCCGAGGCGCGACAGCCCCACGACCGCGCCGAGCAGCAGCCCGAGGGCGCTGCCGATGGCGAACCCGATGAGGACGCGCTGCGTGGAGATCGCGACGTAGGGCACGAGCAGGTTGCGCTCGGCCAGGTGGACGGCGGCGTTCCACACCGATGCCGGGCTGGGCAGCTGGTAGGGCGCGACGATCCCCGCGCTGGTGACCCACTGCCAGAGCGCCAGGAGCGCCAGCGGAAGCAGCAGCCCGAGGACCGTCCGCGTGCCGCGCCGGGCGAGCGTGCGACGGGAGGGGCGCAGGGTGTCGGGCGTGGCCGGCGGGACCCGATCGTGGATCACGCCCGACGTGCCGGCGACGGAGACGGCACCCGTGGCGACGGTCTCGGACATCTCAGCTCCTGGGGTCGGAGGACCGCCGCCCCGGGGAGTGCCCGGGGCGGCGGCGTGGATCAGGACGGGTCGGCGTTCTCGGCGAACGACGGCTCGAACAGCTCGTCGAGCGCCTTGTCGACGGCGGCCTGGGTGGGGACGTCACCGTTCGCGACGAAGATCGGGCCGACGACCGCGAGCACCTTGCGCTGCGCGTCTCCGGGGACCGGGTCGAGCTTCAGCGTGGTGCGCTCGGAGATGACGGTCGTCGCCACTGCGGGGTCGATGCCGGCAACCTCGGCGAGGATCGACGCGACCTCCTCGGGGTTCTCCTGCGCCCACGCCCGCGCCCTCTCGTACGTGTCGACGACCACCTGCGCCAGGTCGGGGCTCGTGCCCAGGAACGCCTCGGTCGCGTTGAGGAACCCATAGGTGTTGAAGTCGACGTTCCGGTAGAGCAGCGTCGAGCCTGCGGTCGCCTCGCTGGCGGCCATCAGCGGGTCCAGCCCGGCCCACGCCGCGACCGAGCCGTTCTCCAGAGCCGCCTTGCCGTCCGCGTGCTGCAGGTTCTGCACCTCCACCTGGTCGAGCGGCACCCCGGCCTCCTCGAGCGACTGCAGCAGGAAGAAGTACGGGTCCGTGCCCTTGGTGGCGGCCACGGACTTCCCGGCCAGCTGGCTGACGTCGGTGATGTCCGAGCCCTGCGGCACGACGATCGCCGACCACTCCGGCTGGGAGTAGATGTCGATGGCCTTGATGGGGGAGCCGTTGGCGCGGGCGAGCAGCGCCGCCGAGCCGGCGGTCGAGCCGACGTCGACCGCGCCGGCGCGCAGCGCCTCGTTCGCCTTGTTCGACCCGGCCGACTGGATCCAGTTGACCGTGACGTCCTCGCCCAAGGCCTCCTCGAGCCAGCCCTGGTCCTTGATGACGAGGCTGAGCGGGTTGTACGTGGCGAAGTCGATGTTGAGCGTGTCGGCGCTCCACTCGACGGGGGCGTCGCCCGACGCGGTGGTGTCGGGCTCGGGTGCGGCGGCGGGCGTGTCCTCGCCGGCTACACAACCGGTGAGCGCCAGGGCGGTCGCGAGTGCAACTGCGGTGACGGACACGGCGGTGCGGATGCTCATCGTCTCTCCTGAGGTGGGTGGTGCTGGGGGGACTAGATGGAGTGGTGCAGGTCGCGGTCGGCGGGGCCGACGTGGTGCGTGGGGACGCCGAGGCCCTCGAGCAGCTCGGCGCGCAGCTCGGCGAAGGTGGAGTCGGCGCGGTCGCGCGGGCGGGTGCCCGGGACCTGGATGACGCGGGCGATGCTGGCCTCGCCGGCGGCCGGGGCGCGCAGCAGCACCACGCGGTCGGCCAGGTAGAGCGCCTCTTCGACGTCGTGCGTGACCAGCAGCACGGTGGTCGGCTCGGCGGCGTGGATCTCCAGCAGCAGCTCCTGCATGCGCAGCCGGGTCAGCGCGTCGAGCGCGCCGAACGGCTCGTCCAGCAGAAGCACCCCGGGGTTGCGGGCCAGCGCGCGGGCCAGCGACGCCCGCTGCGCCATGCCGCCGGACACCTGACGCGGTCGGAGCCCCGCCGACTCCGCCAGTCCCACCAGGGCGAGGAGCTCCGCCACGCGGCCGGCGCCCTCGGCGCGACCCGTGCCGGGCGGCAGACCCAGCGCGATGTTCTGCGTCAGCGTCCGCCACGGCAGCAGCCGCGGCTCCTGGAACGCCACGGCGGTGCGCGGGTCGGTGCCGCGCACGGGGGAGCCGTCGATGAGGATCGCGCCCTCGTCCGGGGTGTCCAGGCCGCTGACCTGGCGCAGGAGCGTCGACTTGCCGCAGCCGGAGGGACCGACGAGCGCGACGATCTCGCCGGCGGCGAGCTCGAGGTCGACCCCGGCCAGCACGGTGCGCGCGCCGGTGGGGGTGTCGAAGGTGCGACGGACACCGCGCAGGGTCACCGGGTGGGCGACGTGCGGGGGAGCCGCGGTGGAGGCGGTCATGAGGGTCGTCCTGGGGGATCGGGCGCGGCCGATCGGGACGGGCTGGGGGAGCCGGTCGGCCGCGCGAGGGGCGGGCACCGGCGGGGCCTCGGCTCAGGCCGAGGGGGAGACGCGGGGAGGCGTCAGGAGCCGGTGCGCTGCTGGGAACAGCAGGCGGGCCGACAACACATCAAGGAGGACGGGCGAGCAGTCATGGCGGTCCGTCCCTCCGTCGATCGTCGAGTGTGGAGGTCGGGGATTCTCATATGTTGAGACCGTCCATCCACCACGTGGGCACGACAGTAGCGGTTCCCGACGGCTGTCGGCAACGGACGTCCATCGACGTCGCGAGAACGGCCACCGCCAAACGTGGCGTCGGCGGCGAGATCGTGGGTTCGGCATCAGTTCGTGGGTGCGTTCACCCGATCTCGCGTCAAACCCACGATGTGACCATGCACCGCCCGCGGCGCCGGAGGGAGCGTCGCGGGCGGCTGTCTGGCGGGTCAGGCGGAGGGTCGCAGCGCCTCGGCGATCGCCGGGAGGGTGCGGGGGTCGGCCTGGACCAGCATCGTCGTGATCGCCGTGGACTCCCACGCGGAGAGCTGAGCGCGGACGTCGTCGACGGTGCCGACCAGCGCGATGTCCCGCACCAGCTCCAGCGGCACCGCGGCGGTCGCCCGCGCGCGGTCCCCGGCCAGGTAGTGCGCCTGGATCTCGTCGCAGGCCTCGGTGTACCCCAGCCGGTCGAGGACGGCCCGGTGGTAGTTCGCGCCCTTCGCGCCCATGCCGCCGGCGTACAGCGCGATGAACGGCCGGACGCTGTCCGCCGCGGACTCGACGTCGGTCCCGAGCACGACCGGGACGGTGGCGACGACCTCGAACGCCTCGATGGGGCTCAGTCCTGCGTCGCGCCGGGCGAAGCCGTCCGCCAGCAGGGCGCGGTACTCGCCGTCCATGCGCGGGGAGTAGAAGAGCGGCAGCCACCCGTCGGCGATCTCCGCCGACATCGCGATGTTCTTGGGGCCCTCGGCCGCCAGGTGGATGGGCAGGTCCGCACGCAGCGGGTGCACCGTCGAGCGCAGCGCCTTGCCCAGCCCCGCGCCCTCGCCCGCCGGCAGCGGCAGCCGGTAGAACTGCCCGTCGAACGTCACGGGAGCCTCGCGGGCGAGCACCTGGCGGACGATCGACACGTACTCGCGGGTGCGGGCCAGAGGCCGGGGATACGGCTGGCCGTACCAGCCCTCCACCACCTGGGGGCCGGACGCGCCGAGCCCGAGGATGAACCGCCCGCCGGAGAGGTGGTCGAGCGTGAGAGCGGCCATGGCCGCTGCGGTGGGCGTGCGGGCGGAGATCTGGGCGATCGCGGTGCCGAGCCGGACGCGCGAGGTACGAGCACCCCACCACGCGAGCGGGGTCAGGGCGTCGGAGCCGTACGCCTCGGCCGTCCAGACGGAGTCGAACCCGAGCTGCTCGGCGCCGAGGACAGCCTCCTGAGCACCCGGCGGGGGACCTGCCGACCAGTAGCCCGTGTGGTACCCCAGCCGCATGGTCAGTCCTCCTGGTCCGGCGTCGCCGTCGACGCCCGCGCCAGGCTACCTGCTACCGCTGGTATCGCGAGTCGCGTCGCGCTGGTCGCCTGCCGGTCGGGGCGCCGGGAGACAGAAGGATCCGGCCCGATCCGGACCGGATCCTTCTAGTTCGTGCGGTGCCGACGCGCGGTGTCAGATGTAGATCGCCGGGTCGTCGATCTCGACGTCGAACGGCGCCGCCGCCGTCCGCAGCCGGATCGTGGCGGGCACCCCGACCGCGATCGCACCGGCCGGCACGTCGTGGATGACGACCGCGTTGGCGCCGATCTGTGCGCCGTCACCGATCCACACCGGACCGAGGATCTTGGCGCCGGCCCCGACCACCACGTTGTCGCCGACCGTCGGGTGCCGCTTGCCGTGCCGCATGGACTTGCCGCCCAGCGTGGAGCCGTGGAACAGGACCACGTCGTCGCCCACCTCGGCGGTCTCCCCGATGACGACGCCCATCCCGTGGTCGATGAACAGCCGGCGCCCGAGGCGCGCGCCGGGGTGGATCTCGATGCCGGTGGCCGCCCGCGCGAGCTGGGAGATCAGTCGCGCGGGCAGCCGCAGGCCGGGACGGTGCCACATCCGGTGCGCCAGCCGGTACACCCACACCGCGTGCACCCCGGGGTACCCGAGGGCGACCTCGGCGAGCGACCGGGCCGCGGGGTCGCGGTTCCGGGCGGCCTCGAGGTCCTCCCGCAGGGTGGCGAGGAAGTGCAGGTGGTCGGACACAGGTGCCTTCGTCCTGTCGGAGGGGTGCGGCGGGCTCGGGACGGTCAGTCGACCAGGTCCGCGTACAGCACGGTGGACAGGTAGCGCTCGCCGAACGACGGGATGATCGCGACGATGAGCTTGCCGGCGTTCTCCGGACGCTGGGCCAGGAGGGTGGCGGCGTGGAGGGCGGCGCCGGAGGAGATGCCGACCAGCAGGCCCTCCTCGGCGGCGGCGCGACGGGCGACCTTGACGGCCGTCTCGGCGTCCACGTCGATGATCTCGTCGTAGACCGTGGTGTCCAGGATCTCGGGGACGAAGTTCGCACCGATGCCCTGGATCTTGTGCGGGCCGGGCGCGCCACCGTTGAGGATGGGCGACTCGGCCGGCTCGACGCCGACGATCTTCACGCCGGGCTTGCGGGCCTTGAGCACCTGGCCGACGCCCGTGATGGTGCCGCCGGTGCCGATGCCGGCGACGAGGATGTCGATCTCGCCGTCGGTGTCCGCCCAGATCTCCTCGGCGGTGGTCGTGCGGTGGATCTCGGGGTTGGCCTCGTTGGCGAACTGCCGCGCCAGGATGGCTCCCGGCCGCTCGGCGACGATCTCGTCCGCCCGGTTGACTGCCCCGCGCATGCCCTCGGAGCCCGGCGTGAGGATGAGCTCGGCGCCGAACGCGCGAAGCAGGAGCTTGCGCTCCTTGGACATGGTCTCCGGCATGGTCAGGACGACCTTGTACCCGCGGGCAGCGCCGACGAACGCGAGCGCGATGCCGGTGTTGCCGCTGGTGGCCTCGACGATCGTGCCGCCGGGCTTCAGCTCACCGGAGGCCTCGGCCGCGTTGATGATCGCCACGCCGATGCGGTCCTTGACCGAGTTGGCGGGGTTGTAGAACTCGAGCTTGCCGACGACGGTCGCGGGGGCACCGTCGGTGATCTTGTTGATGCGGACGAGCGGGGTGTTGCCGATGAGCGCCGTCGCGTCGTCGTAGATGCGTGCCATGGTTCCTCTTCGGTCGCGGCTGCCGGACGGCAGCGGGTGGGGGACTAGCGGGTCCCGACGGCGCGCGGGCACGGTCGGGTGGCCCGGAGCAGCAGGGGAGGTCCGGGCCGGGTGCGGGGCGAGCGCTGGCGCGGGAGATGGTCCCCGGTCAGGGGTTCCTCGCGCGTAGGAGCAGCCAGCGCTCTACAGACAGCGACAACAGGGCAGCGCCACGCGGGCGCGGCCGAGGACGGCGGGAGCGGCAAGGTGCACGCGCATCGCTTCGTCCTCCGAGACCGGTCGGTCGGTTGCTGCCCGCGAGCGCGGGACCGCAATCGGCCACGACGCTAGCGTCAACGCAGGGGGCGCGCAAAGCCTCCCCACCTGACGGACGCGTCAGCTCAGGCCCACGGCGTCCAGCCAGGCCTCCGCGAGCAGCCCGTGGCCCGCCGGCGTGGGGTGCACACCGTCGAAGGCCCAGGTCTCAGGCCCCGTCCGGGCGGCCGCCGCGGCGAACAGCCCGTCGGCCGGCACCAGCACCGCCCGGCGCTCCGCGGCGAGCCGGCGCACGACCGCGATCCGCGGGTCCAGGTCCTCGCGCCAGGTGCCCTGGTCGGCACGCACCGGTAGAAGGAACGGCTCGATGAGGACCAGGCGCTCGACGCCGTCGAGGACCGCCCGCAGGTTGTCCTCGTACTCGGCGGTCGACGTCGGCGTGCCGTGGTCGTACCGCCGCCAGGTGTCGTTGATCCCGATGAGCACAGAGACCACGGTCGGCTCCAGGGCGAGGGCGTCCTCGTCCCACCGGGCGCGCAGCATGCCGGACGTGTCGCCACCCACCCCGCGGTTGAGGAACGTGAGCTCGAGGTCCGGCCGACGCGCGCCTGCCAGCGCGGCGACGATCCCGGCGTACCCGTGACCGAGGCTGGTCGGGTCCGACCGGTCCCGCCCCCAGTCGGTCACGGAGTCGCCGGTGAGCAGGATGCGGTCGCGGGGGGCCAGGAACGTCACGGGGGAACGGTAGCGGCGCCCTACGACGAGGCGACCGCGTTGACCATCCAGTCGACCCCGAACCTGTCGGTGCACATGCCGAACGTGTCGCCCCACGGCGCCGGCTCGAACGGCACGGTGACGGTCCCGCCCTCGGAGAGCTTGTCCCAGTAGCCCTGCAGCTCCACCTTGTCCTCCCCGCTCAACGACACCGAGATGAAGCTGGCGCTCGGGCGCTCCTGGCCGTTCGGGGTGTCGGCGGCCATGAGGATCATCCCGCCCGGCGTGGTGAGGTTGGCGTGCATGAGCTTGTCCGCCTCGGCGGGGTCCTCGCTGACGTGGAACTCGCCGAACGTGCTCATGGTCAGCTCCCCGCCGAGCACGGTCCGGTAGAACTCCATCGCCTCGCGGGCGTCGTCCCGGAAGCTGAGGTACGGGTTCAGGTGGGTCGCCACGGTGGTCTCCTTCGTCGGTGTCCAATATCGCCCACCTTGTCACCGCCCACCGACACGCCACAGGATCGGGTGCCATGGACCGGTTCGAGGTCGCCCACCGGCGCCTGCACAACCAGCACCTGTCCGGGCCGGCGCTGCCCGACGCGGTGGCCGTGGTCCGCCACCTCGGCGCCTCGCAGGCGCAGGAGTACGCGATGGCGCGGTGGTCCCTCGGTCAGCGGTCGGCGGGAGCGGACGATGCCGCGGTGCGCGCCGCGCTGGACTCGGGCACCGTCCTGCGCACCCACGTCCTGCGGGCCACCTGGCACTTCGTCGGCCCCCAGGACATCCGCTGGATGCTGGCCCTCACGGGACCCCGGGTGCGTCAGGCGAGCCGCTACTACGAGCGGCAGGCCGAGATCGACCAGGCGCTCGCGGACCGGGCGGCGGTGGTCATGGCCGGGGCGCTCCAGGGCGGGGTCCACCTCACGCGTGCCGAGCTGCAGGACGTGCTCGCCCGCGCGGGGATCGACGCCGGCGGCCTGCGGCTGGCCTACCTCGTCATGGCGGCCGAGCTGGCCGGCGTGGTGGTGAGCGGCGTGCCGCGCGGCGCCCAGCGCACGTACGCGCTCCTTGACGAGCGGGTGCCGCCGACCGCGCCGCTCGACCCTGACGAGGCGCTGGCGGAGCTGACCCGCCGGTACTTCGTCAGCCACGGGCCGGCCACCGTGAAGGACTTCTCCTGGTGGTCCAGCCTCACGCTGACCCAGGTCCGTCGGGGGATCGCGATGCTGGCGGACGAGCTCACCTCCGTCGATGTCGACGGGCTCACCTGCTGGTTCCAGCCGAGCGACGCGCCGCCGCGGGACCCGTCGCCCACGGTGCACGTGCTGCAGGGCTACGACGAGTACGGCGTCGCGTACACCGAGGGTCGGTCGGCGGCGAACGTCGCGGGACTCTCGATCGCCCCCGCGGACACGAACCAGGTGATCCAGCCGCTCGTGCTCGACAGCCAGGTCGTCGGCTGGTGGCGGCGGGTGGTGGGTCGCGACGAGATCGTCGCCGAACTGCACCTCGCCGTCCGGCTGGACGACGCTCAGCAGGACGCGGTGCGGATGGCGTTCGACCGTCTCTCGACGTTCGTCGGAGCTCCTGTCCGGGTGGAACTAGACAGGTGACCAGGAACCGTGTACTGTTCCATCTTGGATCTCCCGGTCTGCGTGGTGGTGTCAGCATCCCACCACGAAGGATCGGCCCGGATGTGGAACGCGTCGCTATGAGAGCGACGGACGGCCATGGTCCGGGTGGCTGATCTTCGACAGCCCCCAATGGCGCTGGGGGCGGTTCAAGCCGCGCGCAACAAGGACAAGCGGGCGCGGTGGGCGAAGGCCAACAGGTGCTGACAGACATGCGGCCCCGGTGCGGCCCGCGACGAGAGTCGCGGTGCAGCACCGGGGCCGTTGTCGTCTCCTCGGGGGTCGCCCGGGCCTTTCGTCACGCGTGTCCCGCTTCCCACGGGCGGACGATGAGGAGTGTCGCCGGACCCGCGAAGGAGAGACATGCAGACCACGTACGCCGAGGGATGGCTCCGCCTGGAGAAGAACGACCGGCGGCAGCACTTCTTCCGTGACGGGATGAGCGTGTGCGGCCGGTTCGTCATCCCGACGACCCGCTTCCCGGAGGACGACGGCCCGGACCGCGGCGAGTGCCCCGGCTGCCGGCACATCTTCGACGCGGAGCGCGGCCAGACCGACTACTGAGCTGGCTCTGGACCACGGCTACTTGATCGCGCCCTGGGTCACCCCCGCCATCACCCAGCGCTGCGTGAACAGGTACACGATGATCGCGGGCGCCATCGCCATGAGATAGGACGCGAACGCGACGTTGTAGTTGCTGCTGAACTGCGTCTGGAAGACGCTCTGCAGCACGGGGAGCGTCTGCAGGGTGGAGTCGGCCGTGATCAGCGACGGCATCATGAAGTCGTTCCACGAGGCGAGGAACGCGAAGATCGCGACGGTCGCGCTCATCGGCGCCATCATCGGGAAGACGATGCGCCGGAACACCACCCACGTCGTCGCGCCGTCGAGCCGCGCGCTCTCCTCCAGCTCCTCGGGAAGGCCGCGGATGAAGGCCGTGAACAGCAGGACGCTGAACGACAGCTGGAACATCACGTGCAGCAGAGCCACCCCGACGGGGTTGGCGAGCCCCACGATCCCGGTGAGCTTGACCTGGGACAGCGCCAGGACGGGGAACGGCAGGAACATCGCGGCGAGCAGGTAGAAGAAGGACCACCGGAAGAACGCCCGGTCCCAGTTGCGTGCGATGGCGTACGCCGCGAACGACGCGAGCACGACGGTGCCGACGACGGTGACCGCGGTGACGAACACCGAGATGGCGAAGCCACGGGGGAAGTTGGTCAGCCTCCACGCCTCCACGAACCCGTCGACGCTGAACGGCGACGGCAGTGAGAACACCTGTCCGTCGACCGACTGGGTGGTGGTCTTGAAGGCCATCGTGAGGGTCGCGTAGAGCGGCGCGAACACGGCGAGCGTGCACACGAGGAGGGCGATGGTCACCTTCCAGCTCGGACGCTCCTCGACTCCCCGGCCTGCGAAGCGGCGGCGGCGCCGGACGGGGACCTGGGCGGGCGTCGTGGTCGTCAACGTCTGGGCAGTCATCAGAACGCATTCCTTCCGCGGGTGAGGCGCAGCTGGATGACGGCGAGCACGACGGCGATCAGGAAGAAGATCGTCGCGTTGGCCATCTGGTAGGCGTAGTCGCCGCCGGTGAACCCGGAGAAGATCGTCATGGCGACGCTGCGGGTCGCCGTGCCCGGACCGCCGTTGGTCAGGCCGACGATGATGTCGTAGGCGTTCAGGAAGTTCTTGAACCCGATGACCATGTTGATCACGACGTACCCCGCGACCAGCGGCAGGGTGATGGAGAAGAGTCGCCGGCGGGCGGAGGCGCCGTCCATCGCCGCCGCCTCGTACACCTCGCCCGGGATGGACAGGATCCCGGCGATGTAGATCAGCAGGGCGCTGGGGATCGCCTGCCACGCCGTGACGATCACGATCGTCACCCAGGCGAGGTCGGGGTCGGCGAGCAGGCTCTGCTCGAGCGCGGTGATGCCCACGGCCTGCCCGAGCTGCGGGACGGAGTTGGAGAACAGGAAGTTGAACACGTAGGCGATGACGATGCCCGAGATCACCATGGGAAGCACGAAGACGGCACGGAGGGCGATCTTCGCCCGGATCCTGGCGGTCAGGCCGACGGCGAGCAGGAACGCGACGATGTTGACCAGCACCACGGTGACCAGGGCGAACCCGACGGTGAACAGGTAGGAGCTGCGGATCGCCGGGTCGGAGAACAGCGCCACGTAGTTGGTCAGGCCGGTGAACTCGAACTCACCGAAGCCCGCCGAGTCGGTGAAGCTGAGCGTGATGCCCATGATCGCCGGCAGGGTGATGGACAGCGTGAAGAGGACCAGGGTGGGGAGCAGGAACAGGTAGAACGTCCGCGAGACCCGGGGTCGAGCCGTGGTGGTCGCCGGTCGGGCCGCGGCGTCCCGGCTCGCTGGTCGGGTGGGTGCTGCTGTGGCCATGAGATGCCTCCGTTCGTGGTGCGGGTCGACGGCCTCAGGAACGGAAGGCCAGGCGCCGCCAGTCGGCGTCGAGCGTCTTCAGGACCGGCTCCGGGTCGGCGCCGGCGGCGAGGGACTGCGTGTAGTTCTGCAGCGGGATCGACTGCGGCACCAGCTGGGAGGCGCCCAGGTAGAAGGCTGCGCGGTCGTAGTACTCCTTCAGCTCGACCAGCGTCTCGTTGGTCACCGGGGCCGCGTCCTTGGTCACGCCGAAGCCCAGGGCGTGGGCGTTGTAGGCGTCGATCACGTCCGGCTGCATGAGGAACGACAGGAACTCCCGCGCCGCCGCCTTCTTGGTGGAGCCTTCGGGGATCCACAGGGCGAGGTCGATGTTGACCCGCACCTTGCGGTCCGCGGGGTCGTCCGTCACGGGCAGGGGGAACGCACCGACGTCGAGGTCCGGGTTCGACTTGGCGATCTCGCCGATCGCCCAGGGCCCCTGCAGGTACATGGCGGCCTCGCCGTTGGCGAACGCGACGTTCCCGTCCCCGTAGCCGCGGCTCGCGGCGTTGTCGTTCGAGTAGGGCACGAGCTCCTGCATGCGCTGGACGGGCTCGAGGAACTGCTTCTCGAAGGACGCCGGCGAGCCGGCGTCGACGTCGGTGCCTTGCCGCTTGAGCTGGTTGAAGAACTCGGTGGTGTCGAGCATGCCGCCGACCGAGTAGTCGAAGTGGCCCTGGGCGATCGTCCACGGGTCCTTGAAGGTGCTGTACAGCGGTGTGACACCGGCGGCCGCGAGCGCGTCGCACACGGCGATGAACTCGTCCCACGTGGTCGGGACCGTCAGGCCCTGCTGGGCGAAGATCTCACGGTTGTAGAGCACCGCTGCCGCCATGAGGGAGTACGGGATCACGCTGGTGCGGTCCGGGTAGGAGGCCGTGACGTCGATCAGGGGCTGCAGCTCGTCGAGGACGCGGCCGGCCTCCGGCATGTCGCCGAGGTCGCTGAGCGCCCCGCGCTCGACGTAGCGGGAGATCTCGAAGTTGTAGTTGAGGCAGCCGATGTCGGGCGGCGACTCCCGCACGAACGTCCCGGCGAGGTTGGACGTGGCGTCGTGCCGCACCCGCACCCGGGACTGGGTCTGGTGGAACTGCTCGATGAGCTCGTCGAAGTAGCCGATCACCTCGGGCTTCGACTGGTAGAAGACGATCTCGGTCGTCCCCGATCCTCCTGAGCCGGTGCTGCACGACGCGAGCGCCAGGCCCGCGCCTGCGACCCCGACCCCACGCAGGAAGGCTCGTCGGCTCAGCTCCGTCGACAGGGCTGTCTGCGATGTCATGCCTTCGCCTCCGTTGGTGAAGTCACGGACGGCAGGGCTGCCGCCTCCGTCGGACGGCGCCGGAGCGCTCGCCCGCATCTCGTCAGAAGTCGGTCGGCCGCTCCTGCTGCAGCCAGACGGTCGTCTCCGCGGGCACTTCTTGCCCGTCGACGGGCGAGCTGGCCGCGACCACCTGCCCGGCGGGCAGCGGTACCGGCGAGCGCCCGAAGTTCGTGACCGACGTCCAGCCGCCGGGTCGCGTGAAGGCGACGACCGCCGCAGGCGTGGGCGTGAGCCAGTCCAGCGTCTCACCGGTCTGCAGACGGCGCCGCTCGGCGAGGGCGCGCCGGTAGAAGCTCAGCGTGGAGCCCTCGTCGGCCGCCTGCGTCTCGACGGCGAAGCGGGCGAAGTCGGCGGGGACGGGCAGGTGGGCGAGCCGGTCGCCGAAGCCGAGCGTCGGCCCGTGCGTGGCCCAGGGCAGCGGCACCCGACAGCCGTCGCGGCCCTTCTGCACACCGCGGGAGCGGACGAACGTGGGGTCCTGGAGGGCGTCCGCCGGCAGGTCCGCCACCTCCGGCAGCCCCAGCTCCTCGCCCTGGTAGAGGTACGCGGAGCCGGGCAGGGCGAGAGTGAGCAGGGTCGCGGCGCGCGCCCGGCGACGACCGCGCTCCTCGTCGGCGTGCGGTTCGGCGCCGTTGTGCAGGAGCCACGCGTTCAGGTCGGTGCCCTCGGGCAGCGCGTAGCGGGTGGCGTGCCGCACCACGTCGTGGTTGGACAGCACCCAGGTGGAGGACGCCCCGGACTCGCGGGCGAGCGCGAGGTTCTTGTCGATGATCGAGGCGAAGGTCGCCGCGTCCCACGGCGCCTCGAGCAGGTCGAAGTTGAAGGCTTGGCCCAGCCCGTCGGGGGAGGCGTAGCGGGAGCGCCGGTGGGCCGGGACCCACGCCTCCGCGACCGCGGTGCGCGGAGGGTCGTACTGGTTGAACAGCCGGCGCCACTCCCGGTAGATGTCGTGGACCTCGTCCCGGTCCTGCAGGGGGTGGGCGCCGCCCCAGATGTCTGCCTCGAGGTCCGCCTGGCTGGCGAGCGGCTCGCTCAGGTCCTTGGCGAGCGCGTGCGCGACGTCGATGCGGAACCCGTCGACGCCACGGTCGGCCCAGAACTTCAGGGTCGTGAGGAAGTCCTGGCGCACCTCGTCGTCGGCCCAGTTGAGGTCGGGCTGCTCGGGGGCGAACAGGTGCAGGTACCACTCGCCGTCTCCGACGGGCTCCCAGGCGGGGCCGCCGAACGTCGAGGTCCAGTCGCTGGGCGGGAGCTCGCCGTGCTCGCCGCGTCCGGGCCGGAAGATGTACCGCTCACGCGCTCGGGAGCCCGCGGGCGCGGCGAGCGCCTCCTGGAACCACACGTGCCGGTCGGACGTGTGGTTCGGGACGATGTCGACGATGAGCCGGATGCCGGCGCTGTGCAGGGCGGCGCGCAGTGCGTCGAACTCCTCCAGCGTCCCGATCCGCGGGTCGACCGCCCGGTAGTCGTCGACGTCGTAGCCGCCGTCGGCCAGCGCCGAGGGGTAGAACGGGCTCATCCACACGGCGTCGACGCCGAGGTCGCTCAGGTATCCGACCTTGCTCGCGATGCCGCGCAGGTCCCCGATGCCGTCACCGTTCGAGTCGGCGAAGCTGCGCGGGTAGATCTGGTAGACGACTGCCTGCCGCCACCACGCCGCGTCCTGCTGCGGCAGTCCCGCAGCAGCGTCGTCGAGCTCCGACAGAGCTGGCACCGCGTCCCCCTGCATTGATGTAGGACCTAAATTTAAGTCTCCGCACTAGAGTGGCGCTGTCGACCGAGGAGGTCAAGAGGTGGCTCGGGTCCCTGTGTCGTCGCGGCACCTGCGCCACGCCAGTGCGCGACTCGTCCTCGACCACCTCTGGGACGAGGACGACGTCACCGGCTCCGCGCTGATCGAGGCCACCGGGCTCTCCCGGGCGACCGTGCACGACGTCTGCGACGAGCTGATCCAGCAGGGCTGGGTCACGGAGCTGGAGAGCCTGCGCGTCGGGGGCCAGCGCAACGGTCGGCCCGCCCGTCGCTACTCCTTCGACGCCCGCGCGGGCGTGGTCGTCGGCGTCGACGCCGGTCAGCACCGGATCAGCGCGACGGCGAGCGACCTGCGCGGGGTCACGCTCGCCCGCACGGTGCTGCCCGTGTCCCCGCGTGACGACACGGCCGCCCGGCGGCTCGCCCTGATCGAGGAGGGCACGCTCGCCGCCCTGGCGGACGCCGGTGCACCGGACCGCAGCGTGCTGGCCGTCGCCGTCGGCGTGCCCGCGCCCGTGGACCGGGACGGCCGGACGTCGTTCCAGGACAACCCGTTCTGGGAGCTCATGAACCCGGACATCGCCGTCCACCTGAACGAACGGCACGGGTGGACCACGCTCACCGACAACGACGCGAACCTCGCGGCGGTGGCCGAGGACTGGCAGGGGCACGGCCGAGGGGTGCGGTGCCACGTCACGCTGCTCGCCGGTGAGCGCTTCGGTGCAGGCGTCGTCGACGACGGCCGGCTGCTCCGAGGCGCCCACGGCGGCGTGGGGGAGATGCGCTACCTGGACGTCGTCGAGGGCGTCGGGTCGGCCACCGGCATCGCGGCGCTGGTGCGGGAGGACGCCCGCGCCCAGCTGCGCCGCCTCGACGGGCGCACCGGCTCGTCGCTCCAGGAGCTCGATCCCGTGACCCTGGACGCGGCCGACGTCTTCGCGGCGGCGCTCGAGGAGGACCCGCTCGCCGTCAGCGTGGTCGAGCACGTGGCGGCGCGCCTGGCGCGGATCGTCGCGACGTTCGCCAGCATCTACGACCCGGAGCGCGTCATCGTCGCGGGTGCCGTCGCCGAGTCCACCGGGCCGCTGCTCGAGCTGGTGCGGCACGAGCTCGACCGGTACGTCGATCCCCCCGGCATCGAGGTGCTCGCCTCCGTGCTGGGTCGCGACGTCGTCACCGTCGGAGCCGTCAAGCGGGCCCTCGACCACGTCCGTGAGCACGCGCTGGAGATCGTGCCCGCCGACCTTCGCTGACCGGACACCACGCGTGGACGGCCTGGGGGACGTTCGGCTCTCGTGGGACCTGGCGGTGGCCGGTTCGATGTCCTGCATGACGACCCCGATCACCCTGCGCATCGACCGGCTCGCCGCGCTGCTCAACGCGGAGCTCGCCGACGACCCGGTGTACGACGGCGTCGAGCTGCAGTGGTTCGACGACGAGGTGCACGGCACCGGCATGCTGGCGTTCCTGTCGAGGCGCGAGGACCGCACGGTCGACTACTACCTCCAACCCGGCCTGCGCCTCGACCGTCGCGGCTACGAGATCGGCGGCGGCACGCGGTCGTGGAACGTCACACCGTTCGAGGTGGCGCGGCTGGCGGTCGCGCAGGACGGCGTCGATGCCGAGGTCCGCTTCACCGACGTCGACGGCCGCCTGGTCGAGGTCCGTGTCGACGACCGGGACGGGGTGCCCCGGCGCCGCGCGCGCCTGCTGGCGCCGGTGAGCGCGGGGATCGTGCGGCCGACCTCGCTGCTGCTCGTCTCGATGAACGCGTTCGACCTCGTGCGGGTCACCGCGACGCCGCCGTCCGTCCGCATCGACGGACGGTCCGCCGCGCTCGGGCAGCTGCCGGGCGCGCGGGTGCACCGCCGGCACCTGATCAAGTACGCGGCGTCCGTCGTGGTCGTCGAGCTCAACCCCGACGTCCCCGAGCAGCCGACGGTCGCGGCCGCGTGCGGCGACCACACCGCCGAGGCCCGGCTGGTGCCCCCGATCGACCTGCGCGCGATGGCCGACGGAGCCCGCGCGGAGGGCCGTTGGCACGTGACGGTCGACGGTGCCCGCGTCACGGGAGGCCGATGGTCCGCGCAGCGGGACCACGACGAGGTCCACGTGGACCTGGACAGCCTCGAGCGCTGGCGGCCAGGTCCGCTGCCGTGGCTGATGCGGCTCGTGACGACCGTCGTGCCGGTGTTTCGCCGCTGGCCGACGACCTACGCCTGGCACGGGACCGTCCCGCTCGCAGGACCGGCGTCGGTGACCGGTCGCTGGCGACGCACCGGTGGCCACGACGGGCAGTCCTACCGGCGGGCCACCGGCTCCTAGTCCCTGCCCGGCGGGCGCCTGGCCGTCGTGCGATGGTTGCGCGCTGACTCCTCCGGGGTCCTTCACGATCGCCGGGTGGCTCGAACCGTCCGCCAGCGCCGCCGGTGACACCTTCGACTACGTGGCCTCAGCCCACCGGCTCACGGCCTCGCTCACCGACGCCACCGGGCACGACCTCGGCGCCGCCATGGTGGCGACGCTCACGGTGAACGCGCTGCGCAACGCCCGGCGGCGCGGCGCCGGCCTGGTCGAGCAGGCGCACGCCGCCAACGCATCCAGGACGACGCGGCGCTGCTGCTGCTCGAGTGGCACGGCGGCACCACCGGCCGCTCCACCCGCCGCGGGGCGGACCGCGAGGAGCCGTAGTGCGACAGACCTACCAGGTCAGCGTGCCCTCTCCGCGGAGCACCTGGTGGTCGGACAGCCACAGGGCTGTCGTCACACCCCGGTAGTCCGCGGCCCACCGGGAGGCTGTGAAGAAGACGTAGTCGCACTTGCTCGTGCCGCAGGTCGGTGCGTTGTACGTTCCGTCGCCTCCGGGACGACGCTGGTCCGCCTCCACCATCACTCCCGTCCCGGTCTGGCAGGGCGTCGTCGACGTGCCGCCGAACCCGGCCGAGTAGAGCGGCCGCAACGCGACCGCCGCGGTGCAGCTCCGCACGTCGACGTTGGTGTCCACCCCGAGGAGCGCGGCGCCGCCGCTTGCCGCGTGCGTCGCGAGCCGGCTGCCGGCGGCGGCGGCCTGGTCGGTGTGGGCCGCACCGTAGACGGAGAAGTGCGAGCTGCACACGCGGAACGCGGCACCGATGACGACGTCCCCGCACAGCAGGTACCGCCGCTCGGTCTCGCCGAGCGGGTTCGGCAGCAGGGTCGTGGTCACGTTGGTGGGTGCCGGGGCGCGGGCCAGCAGCGCGATCCCCCAGCTCCGTGCGCCCGGCGCGCAGCGGTCGTCGCCGATCCCCACGGTCTGGAAGAACGCGCCGTGCCAGGTGGAGCCGAGCCGCTGGAGCAGCCGGTCGAAGGTGTAGCGGCACACCTCCTGCAGGGTGACGACGTTGCTTCCGGCGAACAGCACGCTGCTGGCGACGACGTCCGCGCGCTGGGCGGCGGTGGCGTCGCAGTCGGGATCGCGTCCGTACTGGTCGCACGCGTTGAACTCGAAGACCTTGGTCCGCAGCGTCGCGGCGTGGGCCGCGGACTGGGCCGCCAGGGTCCCGACCAGCAGCCCGAGCACCACCAGCAGCGACGTCACGTATCCCCGGCGGGAGCGTCGGGCGCTCATGGCAGGGCACACCGTGGGATGTCCAGCCGGTCGGCGCCCACCAGGCCCAGGTCGCCCCCGACCGCGGCCTGCGATGTCGCGACGAAGCGTCCGCTCGCGGCGCGCGACCACGTGCGGGCGACGGGGGAGGAGTCGGGACCGTTGTCGAGCATCGTCACCCGAGAGCCGTCGGCGGCCGAGTACACCAGGTCACCGCGGACGCCCCGCAGCACCACCGTCGACCGCCCCGTCGCGACGTCGATCTCGGCGACCCTGTCCCGCGGCGTGCCGGACGGGGTCGGCGCGCGTCCCTCGACGGTCAGCAGCCTCGTGCCGTCGGTCGACCAGTCCAGCGAGAGCAGGGCCGTGGTCGCGTCCACCCGGTGGACCGTCGTGCTCTCACCGGTCGCCGCACCCACCACCCGGATCTCCTGGGACGCGTCGGGCAGCGTCGCGACGAACGCCAGCCGCTGCCCGTCCGGGCTCCAGGCGAGCTCACGCGTCGCCACCACGGCCGTCTCTGTGCGGAGCGCCGCCGCAGGGGCGAGGTGGCGCGGGGGCGCGACGACGGGCAGGTCCACGAGGGCGGGTGCCGACGAGCCGGCCTCCGGCTGTTCCCCGGCGGTGAAGACGGTCAGCCCGAGCCGGGAGCCGTCCGGGTCGGGTGCCACGGCACCGACGTCCGGCGCCTCCAGCACGACCGACTGCCGCCCGGTGGCCAGGGCGATCGCCACCACCCGGTCGGCAGAGGGCGTGCGCTCCACCGAGGACACGTCCGCGCGGGACCGTGACGCATAGACGGTTGCCGCATCCGCGGCGATGCCGAACTCGTAGGAGCCGAGGTCCGTGGTCACCGGTGACACGGAGCCGTCCGACCGCACCCCGTAGATGTCGGACGACGGTGAGGACCCGGGACCTTCCACCCGCTCGCCCTCCGCGGTGAAGCCTCGGAACACGGCGACGAACGGCTGGTCGCCGCACGGGACGAGCCGCGCGAACGGTGCGCCGTCGACCCGCTGCGCATCCACAGGATCGGCGTCGCGGCTGGACGCCGACGCCGACACGAGCACCGCGATCCCGAGGATCGCCACGCCTGTGCGGGCATGCCGAGCTCCGGTGGTGGATGTCATGTCGGGCCCCCGCCGTCAGTCCGCTCCCGACACTAGGTCGCAGCGGCGCCACCCGACAAGGTCGCCGGACGAGATCCTGAGGCGGTGGGCGCCCGGAGGCACCAGCGCGTGATCCGCTTGTCCCGGTCTGCGCGCTCCGGCGCAGCGTGGCGACGTGCCGGAACCCCCCGGTCGAGGACCGGGGGGTTCCGGGAGGGACGTGGTGCGGAGTGCTGTCAGAGGCGGGTCACCAGCTCTCGCCCGCTTCTCGCAGTGCGGGGATGTAACCGTAGGGAAGGACCCCCGTGAGCTCGGTGTGGGCGCCCTCGACCTCGAGCTGGAGCGTCGGGGCGAGCGTGCCGCCGTAGACGGGGTCCCCCCCGCCGGCGCGCGGGATGGTGTCGATGAAGCTCTCGACGAGGAAGTTCGGCATCACGAAGTGCGCGGCACCGTGACCGGCCGGCACGGAACACGGTCGACTCCCACGTGCGCGAGGTGTTCCGGAAGCTCGAGGTCACATCCCGGCGGCAGCTCGGCGGTCGGATCGCCACGCACTGACCACGGCCGCTCTCTCAGCTCAGGGTGAAATCCGCGTGCGCACCGAATGTTCGCCTTGCGGAAACTCGGTCGAAACAACAGCCGTGTCACTCTCGAAAGGCACCTAGAGGCCGCGGTTCGAGCTGGCCCCCGGCCTCGGGGTGCTCGAGACCCACCGCGGAGCTGAGGCAACCATGGATCGACCACACGACGTGCTCGTGATCGGCGAGGCACTGATCGACGTCCACGACGACGGGATGACGATTCGCGAACGCGTCGGGGGCAGTGCGGGCAACATCGCCGTCGGCCTGGCCCGGCTCGGCCGGGACACCTTGCTGCACACGGCGATCGGACGCGACGAGCGCGGTGAGGACATCACCGCCTACCTGACCGCTTCCGGCGTCGAGCTCTCGGACTCCTCCGTCACCCAGGACGTCTCCTCGGTGGCCAGGGCGGTCCTCCGCGTCGACGGATCGGCGCGTCACGACTTCCGGATCCACTGGGAGCCTGCCGCCGTCCCCGGCACCACGACCGCGCGCTGCGTCCACGCCGGGTCGGTGGCGGCATACCTGGAGCCCGGCGCCGGCACGGTGCTGGACCTGGCGACACGCTCCTACGGCCGGTCCCTGATCACGTTCGACCCGAAGATCGAGCCCGCCCTGGTCCGTTCCCGGGAGGACGCTCGGCGCAGGACGCTGGAGTTTGTCGCGCTCGCCGGGATCGTCAAGGCGAGTGAGAAGGACTTGCAGTTCCTCTACCCGGGCGAGGACCCGGTCGAGGTGCTGCGCGACTGGGTGGCCCGTGGGCCGGACCTCGCCGTACTGACCCGGGGACCGCGTGGCGCCACCGCGGTGACCGCCCGGGCCGTCGTGGATGTGCCGGGGATCCCGGTCCTCTACGCGGAGTCAGGCGTCGGCGGGGGAGACGCGTTCATGTCGACGCTCATCGACAGCGCGCTGACCCTCGGTGCGGACACGAGCATGCGCTGGCTGCGCGCCGGCGCGCCGGTCGTCGAGCAGGTCCTGGCGCGCTCCGTGCAGGCGGCTGCCCTCACCGTCGCTCGGGCGGGTGCGGTACCCCCGACCGCCGACCAGCTCGCGTCCGTCGGCGCCTAGCTCGGCCGCTGAGAGAGCGGGCGAACGAGCGACGGCCCCGCTCGAGTCGATGTCGAGCCGCCAGAGGCGGTGCCGAGCCGGTCCAGAGCACCGTTGCCCGGTTCCTGCAGTGCAGGTGCATCGTCATCGCCACCAGGACCTGACTCGGAACCGAACGACGGGTCACGGCGGGGTGCCGGACGTCGCGTCCGGTGGTTACACCAGCTGGAGGCGAGACCATGTCCTGACGGTGGCGGCCCAGGCGCCGACGCCGACGGCAACCACCAGCGCGAGCCCGACCGTGCTGACCGCTGCGGCAGCCTCGGCGCCACCGGCCCCCATCAGCAACGAGGGGACCGCCCACGGGAACCAGGACCCGCCGCCGAGCAGGACGACGACCTGGCTCGTCATGATCACGCCGAGCAGGGCGCCGACCGCCGGCAGGTACCCCCTGCCCACGGTGGCCACCCACGCGAAGGGCAGAGCGAGCCACGCGCTCGCGACACCGGAGAGCACGCCAGCACCCAGGGTCCGCAGCGCGTTTGGGTCGGGTGGGCCCATGCCGACGACGACGCCTCCGACGAGAGCCATGAGCGCTGCCACGACGGCAGTCACCGAGGAGGCGAGCAGCACCGAGCCGAGCTTGGCGGCGGCGATGCGGGACGCCGGCGTGGGGAGGGCGAGCAGCTGGGCGAGCGTCCGGTCGGAGAACTCCCGGCCGCACGCCCACGCCGCGACGACGCCGGTGCCCAACAGCCAGAGCACGGGGACCACCTGGCCGAATGCGCCGCTGACAGCGACCCATCCGGTGCCCTCGACCATCGTCGCAACCTTGGCGCCGGCGAGAGAGCCGCCGGCGGCACCCTGCTGCGCGAGAGTCGCGGCGCCGACCGAGAAGAAGGCCGCGACGGCGGCCATCGTGGCGAACGCGGTGCGAGTCACCGGCGAACGTCGCACCTTCAGCATCTCCACTGCCCATGCCCGGCTCATCGTGAGCCTCCACCCGGTGCGTGCTTCCGGACGAGCGGCGGCGCCACATGCGTCTCGACGTCGATCCCGTCGGCTCGTGCGGCCATCGCGAACAGCTGCACCTCCAGGTCTGTCCCGTGCGGATCGAGCGAGCCGACCACCCGCCCGCGGTGGAGCACCGTGATCCGGTCTGCGATGCGGGCGAGCTCGTCGAGATGGTGGCTGGACACGAGCACAGCGCATCCCTGGGTCCGGGCGCTCTCCAGGACGAGGCTCCGGACGGCGAGCACACCCGCAGGATCCATCGCATTGGTCGGCTCGTCGAGCACCAGCACCTGCGGCCGGTGCACGATGGCCGCCGCCAGCCCGAGCCGTTGACGATTGCCCAGGGACAGGCCACCGGCCCGCCGGGCGACGAGGTCGGAGATCCCCACCGCGGCCGCCGCCTCCGCCACGGCGTCGAGCACCAGCCCGCGAGGCACGGCCCGCAGCAGAGCAGCGGCGCGAAGGTTCTCCTCCACGGTGAGCTCGGCATAGGCGGCGGGCTGGTCGATGAGGTGCCCGACCACCGAACCGGTCGTTGCGGACCCGGCACTCAGCGTGATCTGCCCGGCATCGGGACGCAGGACGCCGACGAGCATGCGCAGCAGGGTGGTCTTGCCCGAGCCGTTCAACCCGACGAGGGCGTGCACCTCACCGGCGCCGACCTCCAGGTCGACGCCGTCGACAGCCGTCACTCGGCCGAACCGGCGCACGAGGCCCGTGGCCCGCAGCGACGTCATGGCTGGGGAGCCAGCACTTCGAGGGCCGCCGCGAGCGCATCGGCAAGTCGCGAGCCCTCGGCTGAAGACGAGGAGCCCCAGTGCAGGAGACCTGACGTCATCGCACCGAGGACGGCCCCGACCGACGCCTCCGCGACCCCCCGCTCCACCTCCTGCGCGACGAGTACCGCGACGACGGCATCCTGCGTCGTCGCCATGTTCTCCCAGATCCGTGCACGCAGCGCGGGGACCCCGGTCGCGAGCCGCAGCCGCTGCCGCGACTCTGCGTCGAACTCGTCGGACCGCAGACCCTCGAGTGAGCTGAGCAGGCCGAGTCGCACGCGCTCCAGCGCAGGGAGACCCCGCGGCTGCGCGGCGACCGCCTCTGCCAGAAGGGGGTCGTACGGGTCGTCGAGGACCACGTCCTCCTTCGTGGGGAAGTTCCGGAAGAACGTCATGTGGGACACGCCGGCGGCCGCCGCAATCTCCGCGACGGTCGTCCGCTCGTAGCCCTGCTCCTCGAAGAGCCGCAGAGCGTGCGCCTGGAGGGATCGGCGCGTGTCCAGAGCGCGTGATGAGGCACGGGATGCGCGGCCTGATGTCATTGTGTCATGTTAGTGAGTAACTAACAGTTCCGCAATAGCGCCGTGAGAGACCGGTTCCCGCGCAGCGGTGGACGGTATGCCCGTCACCGTCGCCGTCATCCGACCGTCATCTCGCCCGCGGTCACGCCGTGCCAGGGTGAACGCGTGGGACCACGCGCGCCAGGCACCGCCGCACCAGCGCGGACAGCACCGGTGGTCGTGACGCGACGAGCGGTGCTCGCGGTCGCACTGTGGCTGGTGGGGCTCGGCGCTCTCTGGGTTGCGGGACTCGCCTTGGCAGCCCGCGGTGCGGTCGTCACCTACGGGAGCGCTCCGCCGTTCATCGGCTACCTGCACGGTCGCGTGTCGGTCGTTACCGTCCTCGCCGTGGTCGTGGCCGGGCTCGTCGTCCTGCAGGGACCTCGCTTCGCGCGCACCGCAGGCTGGCGCCTCGTTCTCCTCGCCGGGTGGGCAGCGTCGACCGCGTTCGCCGTGCTCCTGGCGGCGACCGACGGCTTCGCCGCGATCGCTGCACCGCTCACCGACGAGAACGACTACCTGGCGGTCGTGCCGTTGGTGGCCCAAGACCCGGGTGAGTTCCTGCGCACCTTCACCGATCGCGCTCTGACCTACCCGGTGCACGTGCGTGGCCACCCGCCTGGCCTGCCGCTGCTGCTCGGCGGGCTCGACCGCCTGGGGCTGGGCGGCGAGTGGTGGATGGCGGCGCTGGTCCTGGTGGTGGGGACGAGCTCGGTCGTGGCGGTGGGTGTCACGGTGCGGGCTCTCGCGGGCGCGCCCGGTGAGGAGACGGTGCGTCGCGCGCTGCCGGCCGCCGTGCTCGCACCGGCAGCGGTGTGGCTGGCGACGTCGGCCGACGCGTTGTTCGCCGGTGTCCTGGCCTGGGGTGTCGCCCTGCTCGCCATCGCCTCCACCCGGGACGGGCGCTCATGGCCCTGGACGATCGCCGCGGGGCTTGTCCTGGGTCTGTGCCCGGTCCTGTCCTACGGGTTGCTGCCGATGGGCGCGCTCGCCCTGGTCGTCGGGATCGTCACGGGGCGATGGGCTCCCACCGTCGTGGCCGGCGCCGTGGTGCTGGCCTCCGCGACCGCCTGGGGCGCAGCAGGGTTCTGGCTGCCCGACGGCATCGCGGTGACCCACGTCGCATCCACGCTGGGCCGCGCCGCGGACCGGCCGTACCTGTACTTCCTGGTCGCCGATCTCGTCCTGCTCGGGGCTCTCGTCGGCCCCGCCGGCGTCGGCGGACTCGCGGGTGTGCGTCTCCTGCCGCGGGCCGTCCAGCTCCTCGTAGTCGTGGCTCTGGGTGCGGCGCTGGTCGGTGCGCTGTCCGGCGTGGAGCGTGGTGAGGTGGAGCGCATCTGGCTGCCACTGGCGTGCTGGGTGCTTCCGGTGGCCGCCACGCTCGCGGACAGACGGGGATGGCTCGTCGCGCAGGCGACCGCGACGATCGCGCTGCAGATCGTGCTGGTCTCGCCCTGGTGACGCGGACCGTCACGTAGCCGTCATCGCCTGGCTAGCTGCGGGCGAGCATGGCCGACCTAGGGTCGAAGCGTGGCCCGCACCCGGCTGAGAGACCTCCGGCGGCAGCCGCCCGACCAGGCGGACTTCCGGTCCCCGGTGCACGACGCGCGCGTCGTGGCCAGGGTCGGACTCCTGCTGGCCACGGCGATCGGCACGGCGTTCGTCACGGGGCTGCTGTCCCACCTGCACCAGCATCCCGTCGCCTGGTTCCCCTTGTCGCCGTCGCCCGTCTGGGGCTTCCGGTTGAGCCAGGGCCTGCACGTCGCTGCGGGTCTGGCCGCATTGCCGCTGCTGCTCGCCAAGCTCTACGCCGCCTACCCGGCTCTGTTCCAGCGCCCGCGGCTGCGCGGACCGCTGCACGTGCTCGAGCGGGGGTCGGTGGCCGTCCTCGTCGCCACGGCGATCTTCCAGCTGGTCACCGGGCTCCTGAACATCTTCCAGTGGTACCCGTGGTCGTTCTCTTTCGTGCGGGTGCACTTCGCCGTCGCCTGGGTGCTGGTGGGGTCGATCGTCATCCACGTCGCGGTCAAGCTGCCGACCATCGCTGCTGCGCTGCGTCGTCCGGTCGGTGAGGAGGCCGCGGGGGAGCACGGCGGGCCGACGCGGCGCGGCTTCCTGGCGGGCGTCGCGGTGACCGTCCTCGGTCTGACGGCCCTGACCGTGGGGCAGACGGTGACGCCGCTGTCCGGGGCAGCGGTTCTCTCGCCCCGCCGGGCCGGCGTGGGCGTGCAGGGCGTGCCCGTGAACCGCACGGCGCGGAGTGCGGGCGTGCTCGACCGCGCGACCGATCCCGCGTGGCGGCTCAGCGTCCGTGGCCCGCGCGGGACCGTCCGCCTCTCCCGGGCCGACCTGGAGGCGATGCCCCAGGTCGCGGTCGTCCTCCCGATCGCCTGCGTGGAGGGCTGGAGCACGACCGCGACCTGGCAGGGCGTCCGGGTCGTCGATCTCGTCGCCGCGGTGAGCGACGGCGTCGACGCAGACATCCGGTTCGTGAGCCTGCAGGAGGCCGGCTCGTACAACGAGTCCGTGCTGCCCGGTGCCTACGCCCGGCATCCCGACAGCGTCGTCGCCCTCCGGCTCGGCGGCGAGCCGCTGGACGTCGACCACGGGTATCCCGCACGGTTGATCGCGCCGAACCGGCCGGGCGTCCTGCAGACCAAGTGGCTCGACCGGATCGAGGTCGTGGAGGCGTGACCGAGACCTGGACCACCGGGCGCCTCGTCCTGCTGGGCGCCGGGATCGTGCTGGTCGGCGTCGGCGTCGTCGTGGGACTGACGTCGGTGCCGCAGGGCCAGTGGCCGTCCGTGCTGTTCTGGCTGGCGGGTGGGGTCGCGGTGCACGACGCGGTGCTGGCACCGGCGGCGGTGGTCCTCGGCACACTCGTCCTTCCGCGGGTGCCGGTGGGCTGGCGTCCGGCGCTGCGGGCCGGGGCCCTCGGCGCGGTGGTCCTGGCGATCTTCGCCGTCGTCATCGTCGTGGCCGCCGGCATGCGCCGTGACCCGTCCGTGGTCCCCGTGCCGCTGACGACCTCTCTCGTCGTCGCGACGTCGGCCCTGGTCCTCGCCGTCCTGACGGGCGTGGCCGTCGGCACGGCCTGGGGTCGGCCCAGAGGACGCGGACCAGCGGACCCCGACCTCCTGCCGCCCGAGGACGCCGACTGACCGACCCCTCAGAGCACCCGCAGCGCGACGACAGTCCGACCCTGCAGGTGCCACTGCTCCAGCACCGCGAACCCGCACCGCGGAGCGAGCCGGACGAGCGCGTGCACGCCCGTCCGCGCCCACGGCATCGGGCGACTCGTCCGACCGTCGGCACGGCGCAGGGTCAGCGGCGAGGTGTCATCGGCGTCGTCGTCGACGTCCGTCTCCACCAGGACCAGGCCCCGGGCGGCGAGCAACGTGCGGCACCGGTCGAGCAGCGCCGCCGGGTCGCCGCCGATCCCGATGTTGCCGTCCGCGAGCAGGACCGTTCCCCAGCGCCCTTCGGCCGGGACCTCGTGCTCGACGGCACGCCGCAGGACCGTCGCCCCGCGGAAGCGCGCGTGCTGGACTGCGCGGGCGGAGATGTCGATCCCGAGGGCCGGGATGCCGCGTGCGTTCAGGGCGGCGACGAGCCGGCCCGGGCCGCAGCCGACGTCGAGGACGGGGGCCTCGCACCGCGCCAGCATCAGGTCGTCGATGGCGTCCGGCTCGTCCGTCCAGCGCGCCACGGCGAGCGCGACGATGCCGCCCGATCCGAGGGCGACGACCGGCTCGCCGTCGAGCGCCGCCTCGTAGACGGTCATCGGGTGGGGGCGCATCAGAGCGGCGCCTGGTCGTCGGCGAGGCGGCGCCACGCCGCCGCGAACCGCGTCCCGGGAGCGTCGAGCGCGACCGCGCGCGCGTCGGCGGGCACGTCGACGTCCCGGAGCCGGGGGAGGAGCCGCACTCGGAGCCCGAGGTCCCGCAGCCGCCTCAGCTGGACGGCTCCGGTCCGGTCCGTCGACATCGGGACATCGTCGAAGACGCGGTCGTCCGCCTCCCGCAACCCGATGGCCCAGTAGCCCCCGTCGTCGGTCAGCCCGAGCACGGCGTCGGCGTCGGCGAAGTCGGCGGCTCCGAGGTGCGCGCTGAGCTGCGGTGTGTCCATCCCGACCAGCAGGGCGGGGGAGTGCCCCGTGCGTCCGAGCACCCCGCGAAAGGCGGCCGCCAGCCGGACGCCGAGGCCGCCCTGCGGCTGCGCCACCACGTCGAAACCCGGGGGCAGCCACGGGCCGGGATCTCCTTCCAGGGCGACGACCCTGTGGGTCGCCGCGGTGGAGGACATCGCAGCGAGGGTGTCCTCGAGCGCGGCCTGGGCCAGCGTCGCCGCGTCGTGCGGGCTGAACGCGCTGTGCAACCTCGTCTTGACCCGTCCGGCGACGGGCGCCTTGGCCAGCAGCACGACGGCCCGCGGAGGCTCGGCAGGGACGGTCACGACGCCAGGACCGCAGACATGTCGCGCACCGCGCGGACCACGCCCAGCGGCGTGCCGGTCACTTTGGAGCGACCCGTCCGGGGTCCGTAGTCGACGTCGACCTCGGCGATCCGCCAGCCGTCGTCGGCCGCGCGGACGACCATCTCCAGCGGGTAGCCCGAGCGCCGGTCGTGCAGATCGAGCTTCAGCAGCGCCGCCCGGCGGGCTGCTCGCATCGGCCCGAGGTCCGCCAGACGCAGCCCGGTGCGGCGTTCCAGCCGGCGGACCAGGACCCTGTTCGCGGCGCGCAGGTGCCAGGGCCAGGCGGCCGCTGACGTGGGCCGGCGCCGTCCCAGGGCGAGGTCGGCCCCCTCACGCAGCGGGTCAAGGACCCGGTCCAGCTGGCGCGGGTCGAGGCTGCCGTCGGCGTCCATGAACGCGACCACGTCTGCGGACGCGGCGAGCAGGCCGGCGTGACAGGCCGCTCCGAAGCCACGGCGGTCCTCGCGCACGACAAGGGCGCCGAGCTTGCGCGCGACCGCGGCTGTGTCGTCGGTCGACCCGTTGTCGACGACGATCGCGCGCAGACCCGATGGCACCCGCGGAAGGAACCAAGCGAGCGCGGCCGCCTCATCGAGGCACGGCAGCACCAGATCCACCGTCGGGTCGCCACCAGTCATCCGTCCACGCTAGGTGGGGTCCCTCGACCACCGGGGCCCGGCCGGGATGACCGTTCGATGACGGATCCGGTCCGCAGGGCGTCCCTCGCCGGTTCTCGTCCGTCGCACGTCGGGCCGCGGACTAGCGTGGCAACCATGCCCAGTGTGCTGGTGGTCGACGACGAGGAGCTCGTGGCGCGCAGCGTGGCCGCGTACCTGGAGGCAGACGGCGTCCGGGCCAGCGTGGCAGGCGACGCGCGCGAGGGCGAGCGCCTCTGGCGGGAGACCCGGCCCGACGCCGTCGTGCTCGACGTGCGGCTTCCCGGAGCCTCGGGGCTCGACCTGCTGCGCCGGATGCGGTCCGACGCCGACCGGACCCCGGTGGTCCTGCTCTCGGGTCTTGGCAGCGTGGACGACCGGATCATCGGACTCGAGTTCGGTGCCGACGACTACCTCACCAAGCCGTTCAGCCCGCGCGAGCTCGTCCTGCGCGTGCACGCGCTCCTGCGCCGCGGTGACATCCATCCGGGGGACGGACTGCGATCGGTCACCGTCGGGCCGCTGACGCTGGAGCCCTCCACCCGTTCGGCGTCGTTGGCCGGGGCGGAGCAGGTGCTGGCACCGCGCGAGTTCGACCTGCTGCTCTTCCTCGCTCAGCACCCAGGGTCGACGTTCGGCACGCGTGAGCTGCTGCGTCGGGTCTGGGGCTGGGACTTCGGCGACGACTCGACCGTCGTGGTGCACGTCCGACGACTCCGCCGGAAGTTCGAGCCCGACCCGTCCGAGCCGATCCTGCTCACGACCGTGCGGGGAACGGGCTACCGGCTCGGCACGGCCGACGAGCTGACGGCGTCGCTCGCCCAGGCGTCGCGATGAGCCGCGACCTCTGGTTCATCGCCGGGATGACCGCACTCTGCGCGGTCGGTGTCGGGGTCGTCGGCGCGCTCGTCGTCAACCGGGTGCGCCGCGTGTCCCTCGTCGCAGCGATGGTGGTGACGGCTGTCGTCCCGGTCGCCGTCGTCGCGCTGGCGATCTGGGTGAACGTCGGGGCGATGTTCCTCTCGGAGCACGACGCGGCGGTCGCGCGACTGGTCCTGGGGCTCTCCTCACTGCCCGCGGTCGTGCTGGCGGTCCTGCTCGGGCGCTTCGTCCTGGCCGACGTCCGGGCGGTCGGCGCCCAGGCGCGCGGTCTCGCGGCAGAGCCGGGGCTGCCGGCGACATCCCCTGTGACGGCCGAGCTCGCGGAGCTGTCGTCCGAGCTGGCGAGAACTCGGGTGCGCCTCGAGGCCTCGCGGGAGCGGGAACGCGCCCTGGAGTCCGCTCGCAGACAGGTCGTGGCCTTCGTCAGCCACGACCTGAAGTCACCGCTGTCCGGCGTCGGCGCGACGATCGACGGGCTGAAGGACGGCGTGATCACGGACACCGACACCGCCTACCTCGGCATCGGGGCCGCCGTGGAGCGGATGGGGCGGATGATCGACGACCTCACCGACCTGTCGCGCCCCGACGGGCCGGCACCCTCCCGGCCACCGCAGACCGTCGAGCTGAGCACGGTCCTGACCGACGTGCTCGCCCACTCGGCACCCGCGGCAAAGGCCCAGGACGTCTCCCTGATCGTCGACGTCCAGCCCGGGCTCGAGGTCGTGGGGATCCCCGACGAGCTCGCCCGGGTCCTCGACAACCTCGTCGGCAATGCCGTGCGGAGCAGCGGGCGGGGCGGCACCGTGCGCGTCGCCGGCTACCGGCACGACGGGCAGGTGCGCGTCGCCGTGGAGGACACGTGCGGGGGCATCCCGGACGAGGAGCGCGCGCACGTGTTCGAGGAGGGGTTCCAGGGCGGTGGCGCCCATGGAGCACGGCGCCGGGAGACGGGGTCGACCGGGCTCGGGCTGGCCATCGTCGGGACCGTCGTCGCGGCGCACGGTGGCCGGGTCGACGTAGAGCCCACCGACGCAGGGTGCTTGTTCGAGGTCCGCCTCCCGGCTCCGGGACCGACGAGCGCCGCAGTGCTCCAGGACTGAGTGCAGCCGGTCAGCAGGTCGGCAGACCGGCGCGGAGACCGATCTGCGCCGACCAGCCCAGCACCTGCGCGGCCTGGTCCGACGAGGCGGTCACGTGCCTGACGTCACCGATCCGGAACTCTCCGGTGACGACCGGAGCAGGGCCGTCGAGGGTCTCCGCCAGCGCCTCCGCCAGTCCTCCGACGGTCGTCACGGCACCGGAGCCGACGTTGAGCGGGATGACGAGCCCGGGACCGGCGTCCGCCGTCGTGGCCGCGACGACGGCCCGAGCGACGTCGTCCACGTGCACGAAGTCCCGGCGCTGGGCGCCGTCCTCGAACACGCGCGGCGCCCGGCCCGCGGCGAGCGCCGACCGGAACAGGGAGGCCACCCCGGCGTACGGCGTGTCGCGGGGCATCCCGGGGCCGTAGACGTTGTGGAACCGGAGCGCGAACGCGCCACCGGACATCTCCCTGGCCCAGGCGCGGAGCAGGTGCTCCCCGTGCACCTTCGTCGCGGCATAGACGTTGCGCGGATCGAGCGGTGCATCCTCGGTCACCACCGCGGGAACCAGCACGGCGTCGCACCGCGGGCAGCGGGGATCGAAGACGCCCGCCTCGAGGTCCGACAGTCGACGGGGCCCCGGAGCGACGCGGCCGTGCTCCGGGCAGTCGTAGGCGCCCTCTCCGTACACCACCATCGAGCTGGCGAACACGACGCGACCGACGTCGGCACGGTGCGTCGCGCGCAGGACGGTGGCCGTGCCGAGGTCGTTGGAGGAGACGTAGTCGACGATGTCGTCGACGTCGACACCGAGGCCCACCTTCGCCGCGAGGTGCACGACGACGTCCGCACCGGTGACGGCCGGTGCGAGCGTGTCCTCGTCCCGCACGTCGCCCACCACCAGGCGCGCCCCCGACAACCCCCCGTCGGCGCGCACCAGATCGACGACCGTGACGTCATGGCCGTCCGCCACGAGCCGCGCGACCGTGGGTCGGCCGATGAACCCGGCTCCGCCGGTGACGAGGATGCGCACCCGCCCAGCATGCCCCGGGCTCCGAGACCCGGTGCATGACGGGAGGCTGACGGATCGGGCGGGGCCAGCCGCCACGATGGGCCACCCGCTACGGTCGATCGCATGGCAAGCAGCGCGTCGCCCGTCGGCATCATCGGAGGCTCCGGCCTCTACAGCCTCCTCGACGACGCGGAGCGGGTGCCGGTGAGCACACCGTTCGGGTACCCCAGCGACCCGCCGCTGGTCGGCCGGCTCGGGACCCGTCAGGTCGTGTTTCTCCCGCGTCACGGTGCGGACCACCGGTTCCCCCCGCACCGCGTGAACTACCGGGCCAACCTGTGGGCGATGCGCGCACTCGGGGTGCGCCGCATCCTGGCGCCCTCGGCGGTGGGCGCCCTGCGTCCCGACCTCGCGCCCGGCACGCTCGTCGTGCCGGACCAGGTGGTCGACGCCACCTGGGGACGGGCGTCCACGTTCTACGACGACGTCGGGACGGTCGTGCACGTCGGGCTCGCGGACCCCTACTGTGCCCAAGGTCGCCGCGCGGTCGCCGCACTACCCGATCCCGTCATGCCGGTGGTCGACGGCGGCACGATGGTCGTGATCCAGGGCCCTCGCTTCTCCACGCGTGCCGAGTCACGCAGGAACGCCGCGGCCGGTGGGGATGTCGTCGGGATGACCGGCATGCCCGAGGCGGCACTCGCCCGCGAGCTGGCCCTCTGCTACACCAGCCTCGCCGTCGTGACCGACGCCGACGCCGGGATCGAGGCGTCCGATGCTGTGTCGCACCAGGCGGTCCTGGCGGAGTTCGCGCGCAGCGTCGACCGGCTGCGGATGCTTCTCCAGCAGCTCGTCGATGCACTGCCGCACGAGGACGAGTGCACGTGCCGGCATACCCTCGACGGATTGACCCTGCCCTTCGCACTTCCGTGACTGGCGTGCTGACGTGGGCGGCGGTCGATTGTCGGCGTGGTGGTCGTGGCTGACCAGTACGAGGTCAATGGTCCGACGAGCACTGTCGGCCCCCGATTCGTGTCACGCGCATGTGCTGCTCCTCGAATCGGGGGCCGGCAGCGGTTGATCGCGGTCTAGGTCGACGGCACGGAACTCGTGCGGGCGTGCGCGAGCGCCCAGTCCAGGGCGTGGTCGGCGACTTCCTCCCAGCCCGGCTCGGCGCAGATCCAGTGCGAGCGGCCGGGGAACTCGTGGTACTCGGTGACGGCGGGGGACTTGGAGTAGTGCTTGGCGTTCGACCTGTTCACCGACGGCGGCATGATGTGGTCCTTCTCGCCGCCGATGAACAGCAGCGGAGCGCGGTCGGCGTCGTAGTCCACCCACGTCTCCTGCTTGCCGGGCTTGAAGTTCGCGATCAGGCCGTAGGCCCACACCCAGTTGCCCGGGGCGGGGATGGCGAACTCCTGCCAGACCGCGTCGGACTCCTCGCGCGAGAGGGTGTTGGCGAACGCGTAGTGGAACTCTTCGGGCGTGAACCCGACGGCCCGGTGGAAGTTGGCCGGGTTCTTCAGCGCCGGGAACAGCGACTTGATCTGCGACGGCGGGCTCACGTGCACGCCCTCGGTCGGGGCGGAGTCGAGGACGACTCCGGCCGCTCCGAGGCCCCGGGCGAGCAGCAGCTGCGTCAGCGTGCCACCGAACGAGTGGCCCATGATGATCGGCGGCTCGGGCAGAGCCTCGATCTGCGCGGCGATGTGGTCGACCGTCTCCGGCACCGTCAGGTTCGCGATCAGGTCGAGGTTCTCGCGCAGGGCTTCGACCTCGATCTCGAAGCCGGGGTAGCCGGGCACGAGCACGGTGTGACCGGCTGCCTCGAAGCGGTCCTTCCAGCCGCGCCAGCTGCGCGGGGTCATCCACAGGCCGTGCACGAGAACGATGGTGGTCATGGTTCGGTCCTCTCTCAGGAGTTCACTGCGTCGGAGTTCACTGCGTCGATGAAGGTGAGCAGATCGGCGTGCAGGCGGTCACGGGCCGTCTCGGGCAGGCCGTGGGCGCCGCCCTCGTACACGGTCAAGGTCGCGCCGCCGATGGCCGCGGCGGATCGCTTGCCGCCGACGTCGAAGGGCACGATCTGGTCGTCGGAGCCGTGGATCACGAGGGTCGGGACGTCGACCTTCTCCAGGTCGGGTCGGAAGTCGGTGGCCGAGAACGCGGCAATGCACTCGTAGGCCCCGCGGTGGCCGCTGGCCATCGACTGGAGCCAGAACGCGTCCCGGACGCCTTGGGAGACGTCGTGGTTGCCCGTGCTCGGCGAGGAACAGGGCGGCGGCGTCCCAGGCGTCCGCGTTCAGTGGCCACCCGTGGCTGAGGATCACCGGCGTGCCGCTGTTCCCCCAGTCCTTGTAGAAGATCTGCGCGCCGTCCTCGGCGATGGCGTAGGGCATGAGCACCTCCTGGATGTGCGTCGTGGTCGGCTCCGCGGTTGCGACCCGCGTCAGCTCAGTGCTCGATAGGCGCTGAGGATCACCTCGGCGACGGCCTCCGGCTGGGAGATCGCGATGGCGTGGGATCCGTCGATCTCCGTGATGGTCGCGCCGGCGCGTTCGGCCATGGACAGGACGAGGTCGCTGCCCGCGGTGGTGTCGGCGGTGGCGACCGCTGCCCAGACGGGGAGGCTCTGCCACGCGGGTGTTCCGGTCTCCTCGGTGAAGGACCCGACCGCGACCGGGCGTTGCGACTGGCCGAACACGTCGGACTGGAACGGGGGCAGGTCGGCGGCGAAGACGGCATGGAAACGTGCCGGGTCGATCACCACCTCGTCGGCTGTCGCGTCGCCAGGTCCCACGGGGTACTGGGTCTGGACGAGCGCGGTGGTCAGCACGCTGTCGACCGAACCGCGGATGCGGTCGACGAGCCTCTCGCCTTCGTCGGGTGCGAATGCTGCGATGTACACGAGGCCGACGACGTTGGGTGTCGAGGCGCACGCATTGGTGATCACGGCGCCGCCGTACGAGTGGCCGACGGCCAACACCGGGCCGGGGATCTGGTTGATCACGCTGGCGACGTAGGTGGCGTCGCCGTGCAGTCCCCGCAACGGGTTCGCGATCGCGGTGACCTTGGTGCCGGCCTCGATGAGGAGCTCGGTGGTGGGAGCCCAGCTTCCGGCATCGGCGAATGCGCCGTGGACGAGCACGATCGCGAGCGGGTGCTGCGACATGAGTGCTCCCTGGGCGGTAGGGGCGGAGCCGACGGAGCGTTGCGTCGGCCCGGATCTGGCTGCGGACTCCGACGTGTCCATGCTGGTGACGCGGCTGTCGTCTGCCCGGCTCAGGTCGGTGTGAGACCTGCTGTGGGCAGTCAGAGACAAGTGAGGGGGTGCATCTGCCTCCCGGAACGCGCGAGGATGCCCTCGGATCGCTCTTCCGTGGGGCCTGTGAAGACGGAAAGGGGCGGGGCGGCATGGTGGTGCTGCTGGACACTCGGACCGTCGCGCCGACAGATCGTCTGCCGGCGATCTCGGCGGTTCTGGAGGGCACCACCGCTCCGTGCGAGGTCCGCTACGACGACAACCCGGAGCGTGTCTTCACGCGTATCGAGGCGTGGCGGCTGGGCAGCCTGGACGTGTGGCGCAACGAGGCCTCCGGGATGCGGATGACGCGCGAGACCCGCCACCTGCGGGCGGACCCGGACGGCCGGGTCGCCATCGCCGTCCAGGAGGCCGGTCAGTCGTTGATCAACTACGACGACGCCGACCCGGACGTTCGCGCGGGTATCGGCGGTCTGATCTGCGTCGACCTGACGAAGCCGTACGACTACGCGTGGCGGGGAATGGGATCGGCCTTCTGCATCTCGGTGACTGCGGACCAGGTCGGGCTGCCGGCCCATGTCGTCCGCACCGCCTCGCGCCAGCTTCGAACCAGCCCGCTCTACGGCCTGTTTCAACGGCACCTGCTCGGCCTGGCGCACAACACCGACGCGGTCGCCGCCGATCCGGCCGCCACAGGGGTGGCCAGCGCCTCGGTCGACCTCTTGCGTGCTCTGCTGGCGTCCGCCGCGCACGACGTCACGTTCGAACGGAGCACGATAGCGGCGACGCTGCTGGTCCAGGTTCGTGCGTACGTTCAGCAGCACCTGCGTGAAGCGGACCTGACTCCCGGCACGATCGCGCGGGCGCACAACATCTCCCAGCGGCACCTGTTCAGGGTGTGCGCCGCGGCAGATTTCAGCCTGGAACAGTGGATCATCGGCCGACGTCTGGTCGGCGCGCACGACGACCTGGCTCAAGCCTCGAACCTGATGGTCCCCGTCTCTTCGATCGCTCGCCGCTGGGGATTCCGCGACCCGGCGCACTTCACGCGTCGGTTCAAGGCGACCTACGGGCTCACCCCGCGAGAGTGGCGCCGCATCGCGCTCTCGGAGTCAGCCGACGCCTGACCGCACCGTGCATGGGAGCGGACGACGGGAATCGAACCCGCGTAGCCAGTTTGGAAGACTGGGGCTCTACCATTGAGCTACGTCCGCACAGGTCCGGCTGCTCATGCACAGCCCGGACCGCGGCACCCAGGGTACCGGGTGCGTGGGGGCGCAACGTGCACCTCGTCGGCCTCCCGGGGCCAGTGAGGTGCGCCGGGATGTGGCGCAGGTTGGTAGCGCGTCCGCTTTGGGAGCGGAAGGTCGTGGGTTCGAATCCCGCCATCCCGACCGTGCGAGTGGGATGTATCAGGTCGAATCGCCCAGGGTCTTGTCCAGGGTCTGTTTCCCCGACATCCCTGGGAGATCCCCACCATGAGCAGGATCCTGTTCGCCCTCACCCCCGTCACCGGTCACGTGCGCCCTGCGCTGCCGCTGGCCCGTGCCCTCGTCGCCGAGGGCCATGAGGTGGTCGTGTACGCCGGCACCAAGTTCGCCGAGGGCGTGCTGGCGACCGGCGCCAAGCACGCCCCGATCGTGCAGGGTCGCGACCTCGACGACGCCGAGCTCGACGCCTGGTCGCATGCCCACGGCGCGCCCGCCCCCGGCATCAAGCGACTCCAGTGGGACGTGCTGCACCACTTCGTCGGCACGGTCCCGGGCTTCCTGGCCGACCTGGACGAGATCGTCGCGGCAGAGCGGCCGGACGTCCTGGTCACGGACAACGGGTTCGTGGCCGGCGCCATCACGGCTCGTCGCCACCGGCTGCCCTCGGTCCTGTTCTCGGTGTCGCCCCTGGCGATCTCGAGCAAGGACACCGCGCCGTTCGGGCTCGGCCTGCAGCCTCCGCGCACGGGACTCGACGGCCTGCGGTACGCCGTGCTCGGCTGGTTCATCGAGCGGGTGCTGTTCCGGGAGGCGCAGAAGGCGGCGGAGCGCGTGGTCACCGATGCCGGCCAGCCGGTGCCCGAGGGGTTCTTCCTCGACTGGGTGCAGACGTCGGCCACCCGCGTGCTGCACACGTCCGTGCCGGGGTTCGAGTACCCGCGCAGCGACCTGCCTGAGAACGTCGAGCTCGTCGGGCCGTTCCTGCCCGCGGGCGTCGACCGCTTCGAGCCGCCCGTGTGGTGGGACGACGTGGTCGAGGCTCGGCGCACGGGTCGCCCGGTCGTCCTGGTCACGCAGGGGACCGTCGCCACCGACCCGGAGCGGCTGATCTGGCCGGCGATCGAGGCCCTCGCGGACGAGGACGTGCTCGTCGTCGCGACGACCGAGCCTGCGGGGTACCCGGAGAACGTGCGCGCGACGCCGTTCGTCCCGTTCGACCGGCTCCTGCCGATGGTGGACGTGATGATCACCAACGGCGGGTTCGGCGGCGTCCAGCAGGCGCTCGCCTCGGGGGTGCCCGTGCTCGTCGCCGGCCGGACCGAGGACAAGGCCGAGGTGGGCGCGCGGGTCACGTGGTCCGGCGTCGGCCTGGCGCTCCCGACCGACAGGGTCACCGACGCGACCACCTCGGAGGCGGTCCGGCACGGCGTGCGCCGGTTGCTCGACAACCCGTCGTTCGCACGGCGCGCGGGGGAGCTCGCAGCCGAGTACGCGGAGCACGACGGCGTGGGCCGGGCCGTGTCGGTGATCACCGAGGTCGCCGGCCTGGGCCGGTGACGCAGTGGGCGGTCCCACATCCGCCCGGCTTGGGACCGCCGCCCGCGGTGGCGTAAGGTCGAGGGTCGCCAGCGTGCGGTCGTCGGCCTGCTTCTCGGGCGTGCGACGGCGCGCGGCCCGCAAGCACCGGAGATCGCCGGAGTCGCCGGCGCCCGCCCCGATCAGTTGGAGACCATCGAAGTGAAGAGCGCCGTCGAGACCCTGGAGCCCACCAAGGTCAAGCTGACCGTCGAGGTGACCTACGACGAGCTCAAGCCGAGCATCGAGCACGCGTACGAGCACATCGCTCAGGACGTCGTCGTCCCCGGCTTCCGCAAGGGCAAGGTCCCGCCGCGCATCATCGACCAGCGCATCGGCCGCCCCGCCGTCCTGGAGCACGCGATCAACGAGGGCCTGTCCGGCTTCTACGCCGAGGCCGTCCGCGAGAACAAGCTGCGCCCGCTGGGTCAGCCCGAGGTCGAGGTCACCAAGGTCCCCGGCCTGACCGCCGCGCCTGCGGGCGAGGAGGGTGAGCTGCACTTCACCGCCGAGGTCGAGGTCCGCCCCGAGATCACCGTCCCGGCGCTCGACGGCATCGCCGTCACGGTCGACGACGTCGAGGTCTCCGACGAGGACGTGGCCGCCCGCCTGGACGCCCTGCGCGAGCGCTTCGGCACGCTGGTCGGCGTCGACCGCCCCGCCGCCGAGGGTGACTTCGTGGTCATCGACCTCACCGCGACCATCGGCGACGAGCCGGTCGACAACGTGTCCGGCGTCAGCTACCAGATCGGCTCGGGCAACATGCTCGAGGGTCTCGACGAGGCGCTCACGGGCCTGTCGGCCGGCGAGGCGACCACGTTCGAGACGGCCCTCGCGGGCGGCGACCACGCCGGCGAGACCGCGCAGGTCAACGTCACCGCCACGACGGTCAAGGAGCGCCAGCTCCCCGACGCCGACGACGACTTCGCCCAGCTGGCCAGCGAGTTCGACACGCTCGAGGAGCTCACGGCGGACCTGCGCACGCAGGCGTCCAGCATCAAGGCGTCGAACCAGGCCGTCCAGGCCCGCGACCTGCTGCTCGAGCAGCTGCTCGCCGCCACCGAGATCCCCGTCCCGTCGGGCGTCGTCGAGGCCGAGGTGCACCGCCACCTCGAGGGCGAGGGCCGGCTCGAGGACGACGAGCACCGTGCCGAGGTCGGCGAGCAGGCCACCACGGCCCTGCGCAACCAGATCCTGCTGGACACGCTCGCCGAGCAGCTGGAGATCAAGGTCGGCCAGAACGAGCTGCTCGACTACCTGGTGAACGCGTCGCGCCAGTACGGCATGGACCCGAACACGTTCATCCAGACCATCGACCAGCAGGGCCAGATCCCGACGATGGTCGCCGAGGTCGCCCGCTCGAAGGCGCTCGCCGTCGCGCTGCGTCGCGTCGCCGTCACCGACGCCTCCGGCAAGGCCGTCGACCTCTCCGAGTTCATCGGCTCCGACGCCGAGGACGCAGCGGACGCAGCGGAGGCTGCTGAGTCCGGCTCGGCCCCGTCCGACGCCGCGTCCGACATCTCGGCGTTCGACGTGTTCGACGACGCCGAGCCCGCCGAGGACGCCAAGGCCTGACGTACCACCCGAAGGCCCCGCACCCCGGTCGGTGCGGGGCCTTCTGCGTGCCGGCGCGTGGGCTCTGCCGTCAGCGAAAACGCTCGTTGCGGGGCCATGGACCGGTGCGACCGCGCGTTAGGGTCACTGCATCGCACGGGTCCCCGACAGGGGAGGACCGCGCGGTGCTGGACAGACGTCACCGTCAGATGAGGGAGCCTTCGTGAACGAGCTAGTGCCGATGATGGCCAGGGCGGACGGCCCGGCCTTCGGCCTCAATGACTCCATCTACAACCGACTGCTCCGCGAGCGCATCATCTGGCTCGGCTCCGAGGTGCGCGACGAGAACGCCAACGCCATCTGCGCGCAGATGATGCTGCTGGCGGCGGAGGACCCGGACAAGGACATCTGGCTGTACATCAACTCGCCGGGTGGCTCGATCACCGCGGGCATGGCGATCTACGACACCATGCAGTACATCCAGCCGGACGTCGCGACGATCGCGATGGGCATGGCCGCCTCGATGGGCCAGTTCCTGCTCTCGTCGGGCGCGCAGGGCAAGCGCTACGCCCTCCCGCACGCCCGCGTGATGATGCACCAGCCCTCGGGCGGCATCGGGGGCACCGCCACCGACGTGCGGATCAACGCCCAGCTGATCCTCCACATGAAGAACGTGCTCGCCGAGCTCACCGCGGCCCAGACGGGCAAGAGCGTCGACCAGATCAACGCCGACGCCGACCGTGACCGCTGGTTCACCGCCCCCGAGGCCCTCGAGTACGGCTTCGTGGACAAGGTCGTCACCAAGGCCGACTCGGTCGCCGGAGGCGGCGGCACGGCCTGACGTCCGGCCCGCGACCGTCGACCCACTGAAATCTTGAGGAGAAGCTCATGAGCATGGAGTCCCAGTTCATGGCGCGCGCCGGGATGCTGGCCGGACCGGGTGGCCTCGCGCCGACCTCGCCGGCCGCCCGGTACGTGCTGCCGCAGTTCGAGGAGCGCACGGCCTACGGCTTCAAGCGCCAGGACCCGTACACCAAGCTGTTCGAGGACCGCATCATCTTCCTCGGCGTGCAGGTGGACGACGCCTCGGCCGATGACGTCATGGCCCAGCTGCTGGTGCTGGAGAGCACCGACCCGGACCGCGACATCATCCTGTACATCAACTCGCCCGGCGGCTCGTTCACGGCCCTCACGGCGATCTACGACACGATGCAGTACATCAAGCCGCACATCCAGACGGTCTGCCTCGGGCAGGCCGCCTCGGCCGCGGCGGTGCTGCTCGCGGCCGGTTCGCCCGGCAAGCGCCTGGCGCTGCCCAACGCGCGGGTGCTCATCCACCAGCCGGCGATGGAGGGTGGCGGCTACGCGCAGGCGTCCGACATCGAGATCCACGCCAACGAGCTGATCCGGATGCGCGAGTGGCTCGAGCTCACCATCGCGCATCACACGGGGCGGGACATCGAGCTGGTCCGCAAGGACATCGAGCGGGACAAGATCCTCACCGCCCAGGCCGCCCTGGAGTACGGGATCGTGGACCAGGTGCTGGCCAGCCGCAAGGGCGTCATCCCGACGACGGTCCAGACCAAGTAGCGCCCAGGGAAGCCGGGTCCGCGCCGTGCGGACCCGGCTTCGCTGCGGGGCGGGCGGGTGACGCCAGTGACATCCGGTGCTGACGCGTGCCGTGTGTTCGGCTGACATCCCGGCCCCGGTGGTGTGCAATGGGGGAGGACGCGCGCCCTGCGGGGTGACGCACGTACGACGCACCGCCCGACGGGCGGAGGGCGACACGAGGAAGGGGATCGACGTGGCTCGTATCGGGGACGGGGCCGATCTCCTCAAGTGCTCGTTCTGCGGGAAGTCGCAGAAGCAGGTCAAGAAACTGATCGCGGGCCCGGGCGTCTACATCTGCGACGAGTGCATCGAGCTGTGCAACGAGATCATCGAGGAAGAGCTGGCGGAGGCCACCGAGGTCGGTCTGGTCGACCTGCCGAAGCCGAAGGAGATCTTCGAGTTCCTCGAGCAGTACATCATCGGTCAGGAGTCCGCCAAGCGGGCGCTGTCGGTGGCGGTGTACAACCACTACAAGCGCGTCCAGGCCGGTGAGGCGCGCACGTCCACGACGGACGACCACATCGAGATCGCGAAGTCGAACATCCTGCTCGTCGGCCCCACGGGCACGGGCAAGACCTACCTCGCCCAGACGCTGGCCCGCATGCTGAACGTCCCCTTCGCCATCGCGGACGCCACGGCCCTCACGGAGGCCGGCTACGTGGGCGAGGACGTCGAGAACATCCTGCTCAAGCTCATCCAGGCCGCCGACTACGACGTCAAGAAGGCCGAGTCGGGCATCATCTACATCGACGAGATCGACAAGATCGCCCGCAAGAGCGAGAACCCGTCGATCACGCGCGACGTCTCGGGCGAGGGCGTCCAGCAGGCGCTGCTGAAGATCATCGAGGGCACCAGCGCCTCGGTCCCGCCGCAGGGCGGGCGCAAGCACCCGCACCAGGAGTTCATCCAGATCGACACGACGAACGTCCTGTTCATCGTGGCGGGCGCGTTCTCCGGGCTGGACGACATCATCGCCGCCCGGGCGCGCAAGCGTGTCGTCGGCTTCGGCGCACCGCTCCTGGACTCGGTGGACGAGGGCGACCTGTTCGCGGAGGTCCGCCCCGAGGACCTGCAGAAGTACGGCCTGATCCCCGAGTTCATCGGCCGGCTCCCCGTGGTCGCCGCGGTCTCCCGCCTCGACCAGGACGCGCTGGTGCGCATCCTCACAGAGCCCAAGAACGCGCTGGTCAAGCAGTACCAGCGCATGTTCCAGATCGACGGCGTGGAGCTCGAGTTCGACGAGGAGGCGGTCGCCTCCATCGCGGACCAGGCCCTCCTGCGCGGCACCGGTGCGCGCGGTCTGCGGGCCATCATGGAGGAGGTCCTCCAGCAGGTCATGTTCGAGGTCCCCAGCCGCGACGACGTGGGCCGCGTGGTCATCACCCGCGAGGTCGTCCTCGAGAACGTCAACCCGACGCTCATCCCGCGGGACACCGAGCAGGAGAAGCGCACGCCGCGCGAGAAGAGCGCCTGACCGTCGGGCGATCCGGCCTAGGATCGCCCCCGTGAGCGACCTGCCGACCCCGATTCCTGCTGAGCTGGCCCGTCTGCGCGGGAGCATCGACAACATCGACGCGGCGCTGGTGTACCTGCTGGCGGAGCGGTTCAAGGCCACGCAGCAGGTGGGGGTGCTCAAGGCGACCGCAGGCCTGCCGCCGTCGGACCCGGCGCGGGAGGCCCAGCAGGTCGGGCGCCTGCGCGAGCTCGCGCGCACCGCGGAGCTGGATCCGGTGTTCGCGGAGAAGTTCCTCGCGTTCATCGTCGACGAGGTCATCCGCCACCACGAGGCGATCGCGGAGGACCACGCCCGAGGCGCCTGACCGATCGGGGTGGCGCGCGGCCCTCCGGGGGCGGAGGGTAGGAGGGGTCAGCTCCGGCAAGCCGCGCGGGGGCGGATCACGCAGGCGCGGGTGCGGGGGGACGATCGACACCCGGAGGTACCTGCCCATGGATCTGCACTGGCTCAAGCCGCTTCTCGGACGCCCGGCACCGTTCACGACCGTCTACCTCGACGCGACGCGCAACGGTGCGACCGGTGACGCCGATGCGGCTGACCGCTGGAGGGCCGTGCGGCGCTCTCTGGAGCGCGACGGCGCACCGGCCGGCATCCTGGACCAGGTCGGCGACGCGGTCTCGGTCCCGACCGGTGTGCGGGGCCCCCACGGACGCGTCGTGGTGGCCGACGCCCAGGGTGTGGTCGTGGACCGCGTGCTGTCCGAGCCGCCGGCTCACTCGCACGCCGTCTTCGGACCGGCACCCGCGCTCCTGCCGGCCGTGCGCGCCGCCGACGAGACCGTGACGTACCTGCTGGTCGAGGTGGACCGCAACGGCGCGGACCTCACCTGGGCGGCGGGGGGCACCGTGCGCACCCTGGGCGGTGCGGAGACCGAGGCCGTCGAGGGCGGGCACGACGACGTGCACAAGACGCGCGGGGGTGGGTTGGACCGGCGCAGCCAGACGCGGGCCGAGGACTCGTGGGAGCGCAACGCCGAGGCGGTCGCCGCGGTGCTGGACAAGCGGGTGGCGGAGCGCGGACCCGACCTGGTCATCGTCACCGGCGACGTGCGCGCGGTCACCCTGGTGTGCGAGGAGCTCGGGCAGCACGCGCGCGAGATCACCGTGGAGGTGCCGGGCGGGTCGCGCGGGCAGGGCGTCAACCAGGGCGCGTTCGAGACACGGGTCGCCGAGACGCTCGAGGCGTTCCGCAACCGGCGACGGGCGGCCGTCCTGGACCGGTTCCGTGAGGCGCAGGGCCGCGGCGACGGCGCGGTGACCGCCCTCGACGACGTCATCGAGGTCCTGCGCCGGGGTCAGGTGGCCGAGCTGGTGCTCCAGGTCGACGGCCAGTCGGCCGGTCTGGCGGACCGCACCCTGTGGGTCGGGCCGGAGCCGCTGCAGCTTGCGGTGAGCCGGGCGGACCTCGAGGCCATCGGCGTGAGCGACGCCCGTGAGATGGAGGCGAACGTGGCGCTCGTCCGGGCGGCGCTCGGTCAGGACGCCGGGCTCACGCTCGCGCCGGACGGCACCGTCGATCTGGTGGACGGCATCGGCGCGGTGCTGCGCTGGTCCGACGACTCGACCCCGAGCGAGGCGGTCCCCACCCAGTCCGCCGACCAGGCCCGCCTCCGCACGGTCGTCTAGAACCCGCAACGTCCGAGCGGCTGCGGGCCTGGACCTGCATCCGCTCGGACGTTGCGGTGCACGCCAGGCCTGCGTCCGAGCAGAAGGAGGTCACGACCTTCATCCGCTCGGACGTCGCGGGTGGGGAGAGACGGGATGCGGGTCAGTCGGTGGTGCGGGTGTCCGTGTAGAGGGTGTCGATGTCCGCCGCGAAGTCCTTGTGGACCAGGGCGCGCTTGACCTTCATCGACGGGGTGAGGTAGCCGTTGTCCTCGGTGAAGTCGGTGGTCAGGACGCGGAGCTTGCGGATGGACTCCGCGCGGGAGACCGCCTCGTTGGCGCGCTCGGCGGCGCGGTCGAGGGCCTCCAGCACGGCGGGGTGTGTCGCGGCGTCGTCGACCGACATGGCGGGCAGGCCGTGGTTGGACAGCCAGCCCGGCAGCATGTCGGCGTCGAGCGTGACCAGGGCGCCGATGAACGGGCGCTGGTCGCCGACCACGACCACCTGGCTGACCAGCGGGTGGCCGCGCAGGCGGTCCTCGAGCACGGCAGGAGCGACGTTCTTGCCGCCGGCGGTGACGATGATCTCCTTGGTCCGCCCCGTGATCCGCAGGCACCCGTCGTCGTCGATGGTGCCGAGGTCCCCGGTGCGGAACCACCCGTCGACCAGCGCCTCGGCCGTCGCCTCCGGATCGTGCCGGTAGCCGCGGAACACGTGCGGGCCGGAGACGAAGATCTGGCCCTCGTCGTCGACCCGGACGGCCGTGCCGGGGTACGCGGGCCCCACGGTGCCGATGGTGGTCACGCCCGGACGGCTGACCGCGGTGGCCGCCGTCGTCTCGGTCAGGCCGTACCCCTCGAGCACCTCGACACCGATGCCCCGGTAGAAGTGGCCGAGCCGCTCGCCCAGAGGCGCACCGCCGGAGATCGCGAACTCGGCGTGACCGCCCAGCGCCGCACGGAGCTTCGCGTGCACGAGCCGGCCGGCGAGGGCGTGGCGGGCGCGCAGGCGAGGGCCGGGGCCCCCGGTCTCCAGGGAGCGCGAGTAGTCCTCGGCTGCCTTGGCCGCCCAGCGGAAGAGCTTCAGCTTCGTCCCCGAGCCGGCCTTCTGCTCGGCCGAGTTGTAGACCTTCTCGAAGACCCGCGGCACCGCCAGGATGAACGTCGGCTTGAAGGCCCCGAGGTCGGCGATGAGGTTCTTGGCGTCCGGCGTGTGGCCCAGGACGGCGCCCGAGGGCACGCAGAGCACCTGGATGAACCGCGCGAACACGTGCGCGAGCGGCATGAACAGCAGGGTGCGCGAGTGCGGCATCGCGACGACGTCACCCAGGCCCGCCACACCGTTGCGCGTGATCGCGACGAAGTTCCCGTGCGTGAGCTCGACGCCCTTGGGTCGGCCGGTCGTGCCCGACGTGTAGATGACGGTCGCGAGGCTGTCGGCCTGCGCCAGCGCGCTGCGCCGTCGGACCTCCTCGTCGGCCACGCCCGCGCCCGCCTCGACCAGCTGGGCCACGGCGCCCTCGTCGATGACCAGGACCTCCCGCAGACCGGGCAGGTCGTCACGGACCTGCGCGACGACGGCGGCGTGCTTCTCGGTCTCGACGAGCGCGAGACGGACGCCGGCGTCGGCCATGATCCAGCGGACCTGCTCGGCCGACGACGTCTCGTAGACGGGCACGCCCAGCGCACCCGCCGCCCAGCAGGCGAAGTCGAGCACGGTCCACTCGTAGCGCGTGCGGGACATGATCGCGACGCGGTCACCGGGCTCGACGCCGCGGCCCACCAGGCCCTTCGCCACCGCGGTGACCTCCGCGACGAACTCGGTCACCGTCACCGGCACCCACGAGCCGTCGACCACCCGCTCCGCGAAGACTCCGTCCGGGTCCTTCGCCAGCCGTTCGGCGAGCATGCCGGGGATGCTGTCGGTCGGCAACAGCTCGACCAGGGACTCGGACCGGGACTCGCGCACGTCAGGCCTTCGGCTCGGGCGGCAGCAGGACGGCGTCGCGCGCGAGGCACGCCTCGCCGTCCGCGTCCACCAGGGTGAGGGTGCCCGTGACCCGACCGGCCGCGCGCACGTCGTCGAGCGCCACCTCGACACCCGCGCGCAACGCCGCGGGCACCGCGAGCTCGACCGCCGAGATCTCGGTGCGCATGGACACCTTGGCCTCGGACTTGACCTTGCGCAGCGCCGCGAGGGCGGAGCCGGCGGCTCCGACGATCGTCGGGTCTGCGTCCGTGCGCAGCGGGTCCGCGGACGGCCACGGCGCGCGGTGCACCGAGCCCTCGCGCCACCACGACCAGACCTCCTCCGTGGCGAACGGCAGCACCGGTGCGAACAGGCGCAGCAGCACGTCGAGGGCGATCGCCAGGGCGGTGCGGGCCGAGTCGGTCTGGGCGGACGGCTCGCCGTACGCCCGGTCCTTGACCAGCTCGAGGTAGTCGTCGCAGAACGTCCAGAAGAACGTCTCGGTCAGCTCCAGCGCCCGGGTGTGGTCGTACGCGTCGAGAGCGCGGGTGGCCTTGTCGACGACGTCCGCCAGCCCGGCCAGCATCGCGCGGTCGATCGGGGCGGTGACCAGCGCGGGGTCGAGGGTGAGCGGCTCGTCGCCGCCGAACGAGAGCGCGAACTTCGACGCGTTGAGCACCTTGATGGCCAGTCGGCGGCCGATCTTCATCTGGCCGACCTCGAACGCCGCGTCGGTGCCGAGCCGCGCCGAGGCGGCCCAGTAGCGGACGGCGTCGGACCCGTGCTCCTCGAGCAGACCCATGGGGGTGACAACGTTGCCCTTGGACTTGGACATCTTCTTGCGGTCCGGGTCCAGGATCCAGCCGCTGATCGCCGCCGACGACCAGGGCAGGCTGCCGTGCTCCAGGTGGGAGCGGACCACCGTGGAGAACAGCCAGGTGCGGATGATGTCCTGGCCCTGGGGGCGCAGGTCCATGGGGAACACCCGGCTGAACAGGTCAGGGTCCGTGCGCCAGCCGCCGACGATCTGCGGCGTCAGTGAGCTGGTGGCCCAGGTGTCCATGATGTCGGGGTCGGCGACGAATCCACCGGGTACCCCGCGCTGCTCGGCCGTGTAGCCGGCCGGCACGTCGGACGACGGGTCGATCGGCAGCTGGTCCTCCGTGGGCAGCAGCGGCTCGTCGTGCTGCGGCTCACCGTCCTGGTCCAGCGGGTACCAGACGGGGAACGGCACGCCGAAGAACCGCTGGCGCGACACGAGCCAGTCGCCGTTCAGGCCGCTGACCCAGTTCTCGTAGCGGACCTTCATGAAGTCGGGGTTAAACCCCAGCTCGGTGCCGCGGGCGAGCAGCACGTCGCGCAGGGCCTCGTCGCGACCGCCGTTGCGGATGTACCACTGGCGGCTGGTGACGATCTCGAGGGGCTTGTCGCCCTTCTCGTAGAAGTTGGCCTTCCGCTCGGTCTTCACCGGCTCGCCGTCCAGGTCGCCCGTCTCGCGCAGACCGGCGACGACCGCCTCGCGCGCGGAGAAGGTGGTCTTGCCGGCCAGCTCCTCGTAGCGGGTGCGGGCGGCATCGGATGCCAGCCAGTCCGGGGTCTCGCGCAGGATGCGTCCGTCGCGGCCCACCACCGAGCGCGTCGGCAGCTGCAGCTCGCGCCACCAGGTCACGTCCGTGAGGTCACCGAACGTGCAGCACATCGCGATGCCGGCGCCCTTGTCGGGCTCGGCGAGGGAGTGCGCCAGGACCGGGATCTGAACGTCGAACAGCGGCGAGCGGACGGTGGTGCCGAACAGGTGCTGGTAGCGCTCGTCGTCGGGGTGCGCGATCAGCGCGACGCAGGCGGGCAGCAGCTCCGGCCGGGTGGTCTCGATGACGACCGGTCCGTCCGCGGCGTGGAACGCCACCCGGTGGAACGCGCCCGGGTAGTCGCGGGCCTCGAGCTCGGCCTGCGCGACCGCGGTCTGGAACGTCACGTCCCACAGCCCGGGCGCCTCGGCCTGGTACGCCTCGCCGCGCGCCAGGTTGCGCAGGAACGCCTGCTGCGCGACCGCGCGGGACTCGGCGGACACCGTCTGGTAGGTCCGCGACCAGTCCACGGACAGGCCGAGCCGGCGCCAGAGCGCCTCGAACAGGCGCTCGTCCTCGACCGTCAGGCGCTCGCACAGCTCGACGAAGTTCTTGCGGCTGATCGGCAGCTGCGGACCGGACTTGCCCTCGCCGCCCTCGAACGGGGGAGTGAACTGCGGGTCGTACGGCAGCGACGGGTCGCAGCGGACGCCGTAGTAGTTCTGCACGCGGCGCTCGGTGGGCAGGCCGTTGTCGTCCCAGCCCATCGGGTAGAACACCTCGCGACCGCGCATCCGCTGGAACCGGGCGACGACGTCGGTGTGCGTGTACGAGAACACGTGTCCGACGTGCAGGGAGCCGGACACCGTGGGCGGCGGCGTGTCGATCGAGTAGACCTGCTCGCGGGTGGCCGTGCGGTCGAACGCGTACAGGTCCTGGGCGGTCCACGCCTCGTCCCAGCGGGCCTCGACGCCGTCGAGCGAGACCCGGTCCGGTACCTGACGCGTGCCCGTGAGGCGGGTGGGTGCGTCGGGCGGGGTGAGGGCGTCGGAGCTCATGGGCGACATCTTCCCAGATCGGCGGCGTTGCCTGGCCCGGGATCATCCGGCCCGGTCCCGCGGTTAGGGTGATCGACGACGAGGTTCCACGAAGGAGCGATGGATGGCAACGGTCACGGCGGACGGCCTCACGGTCGGGTACGCGGCGATGCTCGAGCAATTCCACCCGACCGAGGCGGTCGCGCTGTCGGTCCACGCGGAGGCCCACGGGTTCTCCGGGGTGATGGCGGCCGACCACTACCAGCCGTGGGTCCCGGCGCAGGGGCAGGCGGCGTTCGTCTGGAACGTGCTGACCGCGCTCGGGGAGCGCACGACCGGCGACATCGGCCCCGGCGTGACCGCCCCGACGTTCCGGTGGCACCCCGCGATGGTGGCGCAGGCGTCGGCGACGCTGGCCGCGATGTACCCCGGGCGGCACTGGCTGGGCCTGGGCTCCGGCGAGGCGCTCAACGAGCACATCGTCGCCGGCTACTGGCCCGAGGCGCCCGAGCGGATCAACCGCATGTTCGAGGCCATCGAGATCATCAAGAAGCTGTTCGCGGCGTCGCTGGCGGGCAAGGACGTCAAGCACGCCGGCCCGTTCTACAAGCTGGAGTCCACGCGACTGTGGACGATGCCCGAGGTCGCCCCCGAGATCCTCGTCGCGACGGCCGGGCCGGTCACCGCCAAGCGTGCGGGCAAGAACGCCGACGGCCTCATCACGGTCGGCGCGCCGCTGGAGAAGATCTCCGGCCTGTTCGGCAAGTTCGCCGAGGGTGCCCGCGAGGCCGGCAAGGACCCGGACGCGATGCCGAAGGTGCTCCAGCTGCACCTGTCCTGGGCGGAGACCGACGAGCTGGCCCTGGCGCACGCGATGCACGAGTGGCCCAACGGCGGCATGAAGTTCCCGAAGGCGGACATCCGCTCGCCGTTCGACTTCGAGCAGATGGCCAAGCTGGTGCGCCCGGAGGACTTCGAGGGCCGGATGGTCATCTCGGCGGACCCGGACGTGCACCGAGCGGAGATCCAGAAGTACGTGGACCTCGGGTTCGACCGCATCTACCTGCACAACGTGGGGCGCAACCAGCGCGAGTGGATCGAGACGTTCGGGGCGGACGTGCTGCCCCAGCTGGTGCGATGAGCTCGCGCCTCGAGGTCTGGGCGCCTGACGGCCTGCCGGAGATCGCTCCCGGCGACGACCTGGTCGCCCTGCTGGCGGAGCTGCTCCGTCACGATCCGCCCGTCGACGGCGACGTCCTCGTGCTCACGTCGAAGGTCGTGTCCAAGGCCGAGGGCCGTGTGGTCTCGGCCGACGACCGCGAGCAGGCGATCACCGACGAGACCGTGCGCGTCGTCGCCACCCGCGAGCACGCCTCGGGCGTCACCCGGATCGTGGAGAACCGGCTCGGGCTCGTCATGGCCGCCGCCGGTGTGGACGCGTCGAACACGCCCGAGGGCACCGTGCTCCTGCTGCCGCTGGACCCGGACGCGTCCGCGCGGCGCATCCGGGCCGGGCTGTCGGCGGCCTTCGGGGTCCGCGTCGGCGTCGTCGTCACCGACACCGCCGGCCGGCCGTGGCGGCAGGGGGTCACCGACATCGCGATCGGCGCCGCCGGCCTCGTCGTGCTCGACGACCTGCGCGGTCAGGTGGACTCGTTCGGCCGCCCGCTGGTCATGACGCAGGCCGCGGTGGCCGACGAGATCGCGTCGGCCGGCGAGCTGGTCAAGGGCAAGGCCGCGGGGCGACCGCTGGCCGTGGTCCGCGGCCTCGGGCACCTGGTGACCGACGAGGACGGGCCGGGCGCGCGGGTGCTGGTCCGGCTCGGCGACGAGGACATGTTCCAGCAGGGCAGCGCCGAGGCGTACTCGCAGGGCTGGAAGGACGCCCTCAGGGGCCAGCAGTAGCCTTCGCGGCCGCCTTGGCCGCCTGCTTGGTGGCGCGCACCTCGCTGAGTGAGACCGGGTCCGTCACGTCCGCGATCGACCGCCGCGACCCCGGCTCCCCGTAGGCGCCGGCGGCCTCGGCCCAGCCCGCCGGCCGCACGCCGCGCTGCTTGCCGAGCAGCGCCAGGAAGATCCTTGCCTTCTGGTCGCCGAACCCCGGCAGCGCCTTGAGCCGCTTGAGCACGGTCTGTCCGTCCGGGTCGCTGTCGGTCCACAGCCGCGTGACGTCCCCGTCGTAGTCGCGCGCGACCGCGCCGGCCACCGCCTGGATCCGGCCGGCCATCGACCCCGGGTAGCGGTGGACCGCCGGAGGCGTGGCGCACAGTGCCGCGAACGTCTCGGGGTCGGCCTCGGCGATGCGGTGCACGTCGAGGCCGCCCATGCGCGCCGCGATCTTGGCGGGACCTGCGAAGGCGGACTCCATGGTGACCTGCTGGTCCAGGAGCATGCCGACGAGCAGGGCGAACGGGTCGTCGGTGAGGAGCTGGTCGGCGGTCGGGTCGCCGGTGAGCCAGAGGGTCATGGGTTCATCCTCTCGCGTCGGTGGCGTGCCGATAGGGTCGCGCCATGTCGATGTACCCACCCGGCCCGTACGGCTATCCGGTGCAGGATGCGGGAGCCCCCTACGGCCGGGATCCGTTCACCGGGCAGCCGCTGTCGGACAAGCAGAAGCTGGTCGCTGGGCTGCTGCAGATCTTCCTCGGGACGCTGGGTGTCGGGCGCTTCTACACCGGGCACACCAGCATCGCCCTGACGCAGCTCATCCTCACCGTCGTCGGCTGGGTCACCGCCTTCCTGCTCATCGGGTTCGTACTCATCTTCGGTGTCGCGGTGTGGACGTTCATCGACGGCGTGCTCCTGATCGCCACGGACAGCACCGACTCCCGCGGGCTCAAGCTGCGGTGACGGGTCCCCACGGGTGCGCGTGACGACGCCGGACGCCCGACCCCTGGTCGAGTGCGAGTCGCTGGTGCGCATCCATCAGCACGGTTCCGTCGAGGTGCAGGCGCTGCAGGGTCTGGACCTGGTGGTGGGCGCGGGGGAGATGATCGCCGTCGTCGGCCCGTCGGGGGCGGGCAAGTCGACGCTGCTGGCGGTGCTCGCGGGCGCGGACCTGCCCACGGCCGGCACCGTGCGGGTGGCGGGGTGGGACCTCACCGCACTGACGCGTGCGCAGCGGCTGACCTACCGGCGTGACGTGGTCGGGTTCGTCCGGCAGCAGACGGCCCGCAACCTCGTGCAGTACCTCACCGCGCGGGGGAACGTCGAGCTGCCCCTGGCGCTGGCCGGGAGCGGCCCGCGGGCTCGTCGCGCCCGGGCCGACGAGCTGCTGGAGACGGTAGGGGTCGGCCACTGCGCTGATCGGCTGCCCTGGCAGATGTCCGGCGGCGAGCAGCAGCGCACGGCGATCGCGGTGGCACTGGCCAACGGCCCTCGCCTGCTGCTGGCCGACGAGCCGACGGGCGAGCTCGACTCCGCGACGGCGCAGGAGGTGTTCGACACCCTGCGGCTCGCGCAGCGCGAGGCCGGGGTGACGGTCGTCGTGGTGACGCACGACCCGGCCGTGAGCGACCAGGTGGAGCGCACCGTCGCGGTCCGGGACGGCCGGACCAGCACCGAGGTGCTGCGCCGCACCGAGGTCGCGGAGGACGGTGAGTCGCGCGTGATCGCGCAGGAGTACGCGGTCATGGACCGCGCCGGGCGCGTCCAGGTGCCCCGCGAGTACCGGGAGGCCCTCGCGCTGACCCGCCGCGTGCGGCTCGCGCTCGAGGCCGACCGCGTCTCGCTGCTGCCCGACGGGGTCGGCCCGTGAGTGCCGCGCTGACGGTGCGAGGGGTCCGCCGCACCTACGGCACCGGCCACACCGCGGTCCACGCGCTGCGTGACGTGTCGTTCGAGGTGGCGCCGGGCGAGATGGTCGCGCTGGTCGGCCGCTCCGGGTCGGGCAAGACGACCCTGCTCAACATCGTGGGTGGGCTCGACCGCCCGGACGCCGGCCAGGTGCTGGTCCAGGGCGTGGACGTCACCGCGCTCGACGACGACGGCCTCGACGCGCTGCGGCAGCACTCCGTGGCGTTCGTGTTCCAGACGTTCGGGCTGCTGGCCGACCTCACCGCCGCGGAGAACGTGGGCCTGCCGCTGCGGCTGCGGCGGCTGCCGGTCGCGGACCGTGAGCGCCGGGTGCGGCTGCTGCTCGACCTGGTGGGTCTGGGCGGGCACGCGGAGCAGCGCCCCGACGAGATGTCCGGCGGGCAGATGCAGCGCGTGGCGATCGCCCGCGCGCTCGCGGCCTCGCCGCGCCTGCTCGTGGCGGACGAGCCGACGGGCCAGCTGGACACCGACACCGGCCTGGCCGTGATGGCCCTCATCCGCGGTGTCGTCGAGGCGGAGGGCATGGCCGCTGTGGTGGCCACGCACGACCCGGTGATGATCGCGCTCGCGGACCGCGTCGTGCGGATCGTCGACGGCCGTCTCACCGATGGCTGAGCGCCGCGGCTTCCCGGCTGGTCCCGTGGTCCGCCGGGCGGTGGCCCAGTGGCAGCTGCTCGTGGCGGTGCTGGTGGTCATGGTGCTCAGCGGGGCCGCGGTGGGGACCGGGGTGCTGCTCGTGGACGTCGGTCGCCGGGCAGCGCTGCACGCGGCGGCGGCGGCAGCCGACGGGACCGCCGCAGCGGGTGCCGCAGGACGCGCCGACCTGGTCACCGTGACGGCCCGGACGGACGGTGCGGCGCAGGACGACCCGCCGAGGTCGCGCGCGATGGTCGACCGCCTGCTGCGCGGGCTGCGCACGGCGATCGGCCCGGTGGACGTCGCGGAGTCGGTGTGGGTCTCGACGCCACCGGCGCACCTGTCCGGCGACCCGGTCCGGCTGGCCTACCTGCTCGACGCCGACACGGTGCAGCAGCACGCGACGATCGTCGCCGGGCAATGGCCGGCCGCGGACGCGGTGCCGCAGGGCGGCGCGACCGAGGTCGTGCTGCCGTCCGCTACGGCCGGGCTGCTCGGTCTCGGTGTCGGTGACCTCGTCGCGCTCCGGGCGGCCGGTCCTGGAGCAGACACGTCGCTCGTCGTCGTGGGACTGGTCGAGCCGGATTCCTCGGGGGCGTGGGACCGCGACCGTCTGCGTGGGGCGGCCGCCGACGTCGACTCCGGGTGGCTGCCCCTGTACGGCCCCCTCATGGTCGCGCCAGGGACGTTGCTGGCGGCCGACGCACCGGTGGGGCGGATCAGCATCGAGGCCGACGCCGACCTCACCGCGCCCGTGGACGACGTGACCGCGGCAGCCGACCGCGTCGCGCGGCTGGGTGCCGCCCTGGATCGCGAGGTCGGTGACCAGCTGAGCTCGGTGACCGTCGCCTCCCGCCTGCCGGCCTTCGTCGCCGACGCGCGCGGCCAGCTCGCCGTCACCGCGGCCCTCGTCCTCACGACGGTGCTGCTCGTCGCGACCCTGGCGGGAGCGGCGATCGCCCTGCTCGCGCGCCTCCTGGCGACACGGCGCAGGGCGGACACGGCGCTCCTGGCCGACCGCGGCGCGAGCCGTGCGCAGCTGGCCGGGGTGGCGATCGCGGAGGGGCTCGTGCTGTCGGTGGTCGCCGTGGCGGTCGCGGTGCCGCTCGCCGTCGCCGGGTACCGGCTGGTGACGCGCGTGGGGCCGCTCGCGGACGCCTGGAGCGTCGACGGTGTCGGCCCGGCCGCGCCGGACGCGGAGGGCTGGCTGCTGGTTGGCGCCTGGGTGGCGACGGGCACCCTCGCGCTCGCCGCGGTGGGTGTCGTGCTCGCGGTCCGGGCCGGGAGCGCGTCGCGCCCGGGGCGGCACGTCGTCGCGGGCGGGGTCGCACGCTCGGGCGTCGACGTCCTCCTCGTGGCGCTGGCGGTGCTCGGCGTGCTCCAGCTCCGCGCCCACCGGTTCGACGCGGCCGGGGCCCCTGACCCGGCGCTCGTGCTGGCGCCGACGCTCGCGCTCGTGGCCGTGGCTGCGGTGACGTTGCGAGTCATCGCGCCGCTGGCGCGCGGTGCCGAGG